>JBKKBQ010000254.1:0-5219 GCA_046714015.1 Nitrospira sp. | reverse complement strand
GTGGGAACAAAGAGCGGGGTGCCTGTCGACAGCCAGCCGGCGAAGATCAAATAGGCCAGAATGAAATTAAACCCGGGGCCTGCCGCGACAATCAGGACCTTTCCCCATAGGCTCTGGTGTGAAAACGATCGGCGGCGGTCGTCGGGTGTCGTGGCTTCCGTCTCATCCTCGCCGAACAACTTGACGTACCCACCAAGCGGTACGGCAGAGACGAGATATTCGGTTTCGCCGACCTGGCGGCCGAACAGCTTTGGGCCGAAGCCGATGGAAAACTTGAGGACTTTCACACCCACCCACCGAGCGGCGAGAAAATGGCCAAGCTCGTGGATTGCCCCCAGCACACCCAGCACCACGAGGAACCACCAGGCTTTCTGGAGGAGCAGCCACAAGGTATCGCGGGACCACACAAGTACGGACGTCATCGGAACTAGCTGTCGAGTAAGTGAGCTTCTACTGTAACATTCGCGGCTTGAAATGCAAACGATCGTTAACGAGGCAACGCATGCACCAATGATTCGGCCATTTCTCGAGCCCAGCGATCCGCTTCCAGCGCATCCTCAAGGCAGAGAATCTCCTGATGGGCATGCGCCTCCATCGTACTGTGAATGACCTGATGGATTTCACCGAAGCGAAGGCCATGGTTGAGGAACGCCTCGACGGCGATTTCGTTCGCGGCATTCATCGCGGCCGGCATGGTGCCGCCGATTCGAAGCGATTCATACCCGAGATTGAGGCAAGGAAAGCGATCATGGTCGGGTTTGCAAAAGGTCAATTGTCCGATCTCCGTCAAATCCAATGAGGGGAGGTCGAGGGCCATCCTGGCGGGATATCGCATGGCGTACGAGATCGGAGTTCGCATATCCGGGAGACCCAGTTGGGCGATCATTGAACGATCGCTATATTCTACCAGAGAGTGGATGATGCTTTCTCGATGAACCAGCACGTCGATGTTGGACTCGGGAATATTGAACAGCCAGCGGGCTTCCACCACTTCCAATCCTTTATTCATCAACGTCGCCGAGTCGATGGTGATCTTGGATCCCATCTTCCAGTTGGGATGCTGCAGGGCCTGTTCCGGTGTCACATGCATGAGCTGCTCCTGGGGCACTGTCCACAGAGCTCCGCCGGACGCCGTGAGGATCACTCGCCGGACATCTTCAATCCGATGTCCTTCCAGTGACTGAAAGACGGCACTGTGCTCGCTGTCGACCGGGAAAATCCTGACACCATGTTTCCGGGCTTCATCCTGCATCAGCTTGCCGGCCATCACCATTGGCTCCTTATTGGCCAGGGCAATATGCTTTCCGGTGCGGATGGCGGACAAGGTCGGGACGAGTCCGGCCGCTCCCACGATGGCAGAAATCACCAATTCGGCATCCAGCACCGACGCCACCTGTGTGATGCCTTCTTCACCGGCCATGATCTCAACCGGAAGATCGGCACAGCGGTTTCGGAGCAACGCCGCGGAGGATTCTGTAGAGACTGCCACGGCTTGTGGTTTGAACTGGCGAATCTGCGCTTCAAGCTTGTCGATGTTACTTCCGGCCGTCAGTCCGACGACGCGGAATTCCTCGGGAAACCGTCGAACGATATCGAGCGTATTGTTTCCGATCGATCCGGTCGATCCCAAGATGATAATCGATTTCATATCCTCTCCTCTCAATTCTTATAGAGGCGGCGACAGACCGCAAACGTAGGCGACATAGTAGTAGAAGGTGGGGGCGGTGAACAATAGACTATCGAGCCTATCTAACATACCGCCATGGCCGGGCAGGATTCCACCGGAATCTTTGACGCCTGTCCGACGTTTGATCATGGATTCGAACAGGTCTCCGATGAGGCCGGTTCCCGTCAACAACACGCCAAGGATCACCGCATCCGACAGTGAGAGTTGTGAGGCAAACCACCACTGAGCCACTATAGCGGCCGCGACGGCCAGTGCGAGCCCTCCGAATACCCCTTCGACGGTCTTCTTTGGACTGACGGAGGGGATGAGCAGGTGTTTGCCCCAGAGGGTTCCGGCATAGTAGGCGCCGGCGTCAGAAGCCCATGTGACCACCGCCAGAAACAGCACCAGGAATTCGCCGCCCGGCAGGGAGCGAGTGGACACCACGGTGCTGAGGGTGAACCCAACATAGAACAGGCCGAATAGAATAATGAGCGCATCTTTCCATCGGCGATCAATCGGACCGGATAAGAAAGAAGCGGCGACGGCCAGGATGAACGCAGCGGCAATCAGAAGCTCCGCCAAGGAAAGAGAAAAATGAGCGCGGGCGAGAACCAGGACAAAGGTCGCCATGCCGATTCCGACAAGGAGACGGTTCAATCGTGACTGAAAACCGAGGCGATAGAGTTCCAGCAGCGCGATGGAGCCGACGGCGATCAATAGCAGCGTCAAGGCCCATGGAACGAGGTGTACGATGATGACATAGACCGCCGGGATAAGCGCAGCTGCCGTATAGAGGCGCCGGAGATCGAACTGTCGGGTACGTGCTGGGGTGGTCACGGATATCGAGCTGTGGGCGATCGCTTCGGTGGTGGGTGGATGTCCCACAAGGGTTACGACGACACGGTGCTCAGTACCCGACCAAAGCGACGCTCCCGTCTTTGATACTCGAGCAGCGCGAGCAAAAACTCCCGTCGCCGAAAATCCGGCCACAAGGTCGGCGTGAAGCACAACTCTGTGTAAGCCAGCTGCCACAGGAGAAAGTTGCTGATCCTGGTTTCTCCGCTGGTCCGAATCAGCAAGTCCGGATCCTGGAGCGGGTGCGTGTAGAGGTACTGTTGGATCGTGGTTTCATCGATACGGTTCGGTTGTACAGTTCCCGTCCGGATGTTCTCGATCAAGGTTTTCACCGCATCGACGATTTCCGCTCGCCCTCCATAGCTGAGGGCGACCGTCAGGATCAGTTTATCGAGGTGCGCCGTCTCTTTCTCGGTGGTGCGAACCCAGTGTTGAGCCGATGAAGGGAGCAGCTCGTGGCGGCCGATGGCGCGGAAGCGAACACCTTGCTCAATCAAGCTGGCCCGTTCCGTAGAAAGGTAATGCTCCAAGAGCCGCATGAGCGCGCTGATTTCTTGTGTCGGGCGATTCCAATTTTCTTGCGAAAACGCATAGATGGTCAGTGCATGGATACCGAGTTCCAGACAGAGGGTGATCATCTCCCTGACGGAATTGATGCATTCGCGATGGCCTGCGATGCGAGGGAGACCGCGGAGTTCCGCCCACCGCCCGTTGCCGTCCATGATGACCGCGACATGTTTTGGGAGCAGATCCGGCTCCAACTTGGCGGTCAATTCGCTTTCTGAAAGGTGGTCGAGGCTTGAGGACGGCTGGTGTGCCATAGAACCTTGCGCAAACTCCTCATGTTCAGAGTGGAGGGAGAGATGTGGCAAAGTCTACTGTTGAGGGTATGGAATGTCAAACGATAACTCAGATACTACTTAGCAGGATGCCGAAAAAGTCCGCCTGCGGCGTTCTCGCATCGCTCAGAGGCTCAACGTATCACCGGGTAAGAGCTTCCACCACAGCTCGGGGTGGGCTGGGTGAGAAAAATTACGCCTCGCCTCTTCGCTCGCTGCGGCCTTATTCGGTGGAAGGTGCGTCTTGGCGCGCCGGGGTGGGCGGGTGAGAACGGACAGCCTTTTTGAGCATCCTGAAGTGATTCTGGCGTCAGCGCCGTATCCACCCAGCCATATTGTTGGCATCCACTGAGTTTTTCCTCAGCCTGTTAGAAACACGTTAGGAACGACGTGTTGTGGAAATCGTTGCATTGCGACTGCGGAAATGAATGGGCTATACTCGCCGCTTAACCGACCACAACGGAGAGGAAGCCTTATGTCCGAGCCGGTCCAATTGACCAAATTCGGTGTCACCGAACTCGAAGCCCAGCACGCACTCGATCGTTTGAACGTTAGAGATGTTGATTATGCGGATCTCTATTTCGAGTCCCGCACCTCGGAGTCGGTTTCGATGGAGGAAGGCATCGTTAAACGTGCCGCCAAGAGTGTGTCTCAAGGGGTCGGGGTCCGTGCGACTGCCGGCGAAAAAACAGGGTTCGCCTACTCAGATGAATTAACGAAGAAGGATCTGGAGATCGCGGCCGATACGGCGCGCTATATCGCCAATTCCCCCAAGGGAGATTCCCCCATTCCGGTGCCCGCCCAGCGCCGACCGACCAGAGACCTCTATCCGATCGAACGGGCGAAGGCCGAGGTGGCCACGACCGATCGTGTGGCGCTGTTGAATGAGATCGATGCCGAGGCTAGGCGGTACGATCCCCGCATTAAGAACGTGATGGCTTCGTTTAACACCGAATACAAGGTGGTGGCGGTTGCGACCTCCGATGGGACACTAGTCGGCGACATTCAACCGTTGTCCCGTCTGCAGATTACCTGTATTGCCGAGGACCGTGACAATCGACAGGTCGGGAGCTTCGGTGGAGGGGGCCGGGTTGGGTTTGAGTACTATCGCGAGGACAATCGACACCTGAGCTATGCGCGAGAAGCCGCGCGAGAGGCGATCCTGAACTTGTCCGCCGTGGATGCTCCGGCCGGAGTGATGCCCGTGGTGCTGGCCGGCGGATGGCCCGGTATCCTGTTGCACGAGGCGATCGGACATGGATTGGAAGCCGACTTCAACCGGAAAAAAACATCGGCCTTCTCAAGTCTGATCGGGAAACGAGTGGCGTCGGACGTCTGTACGATCGTCGATGACGGAACCCTTCCCTTTCGCCGCGGCTCGTTGAACATGGATGATGAGGGAACGCCGAGCAGCTGCACCACACTCATCGAGAAGGGCATCCTCCGCCGCTATATCACCGATAAGCTCAACGCCCGCCTCTTGGGGATTCCCCTGACAGGCAACGGTCGGCGTGAGAATTATCAGAGCGTGGTGCTCCCTCGCATGACGAATACCTTCATGTTGGCTGGGGAATCGGATCCTCAAGATATCATCCGGTCGGTGAAAAAAGGGCTGTACGCCGTCTCGTTCGGCGGTGGGCAGGTTGATATCACCAACGGGAAGTTCGTGTTCTCTGCCAGCGAGGCCTACCTCATCGAGGATGGACAGATCACGAAACCGGTGAAGGGAGCGACGTTGATCGGGAGTGGGCCGGAGATCCTCACCAAGGTCTCGATGGTCGGGCACGACTTGAAACTCGACAATGGTATCGGGACCTGTGGGAAAGACGGCCAATCGGTGCCGGTCGGGGTCGGCT
>JBKKBQ010000253.1:0-14226 GCA_046714015.1 Nitrospira sp. | reverse complement strand
GGCGTACGCTTCGGTACGTTGAGCCTCTGAGTGATGCGAGAACGCCGCTGGCGGACTTTTTCAGCATCCTGTTAGGAAGTCTTGAGTTCTTTGAAAATCTTCCAGCTCTTCAGCAATTCCACCGCCTTCTGCAACTGGACATCCTGCTCAAGCGAGAGCTCTCCTCCCGCGTCAGCCGGTGACGACTGTGGAACCGGGCCGTTCTTCGGACTTCCCTCCTCGGGAGACTTTCCACTCGGTGGTGAAATCTCTTTTCCTGTCGGCGGTTTGACGGCCTTCCCCTCCTGGTCCTTTTCAGCCGGCTTCCCCTCAGACGCCTTGGCAAGCACCGTCGTCGGCAGTTTCACCACAATATCAGGAGTAATCCCGGTCGACTGGATCGACCGACCTTTTGGCGTATAGTACTTCGCGGTCGTGAGGCGAAGCCCCGACCCATCTCCTAAAGCCAAGATCGTCTGTACCGACCCTTTTCCAAAGGAGGTCGTCCCAACCACGACGGCCCGTCCCAATCTTGCAGCGCCCCAGCGACAATCTCCGACGCACTCGCCGATCCCTCGTTGACGAGAATGATGATCGGAAGATCTTCTAGTTGATCCTTGGACTTCGCGAACCACTCGTCCTTTTTCCCTTCCCGGCTCTTGGTGTACACGACCAGTTTCCCACTGGGAAGAAATTGCTCGGACACATCGACGGCCGCGGTCAGCAAACCGCCGGGATTGTTTCGGAGGTCGAGGATGGTTCCTTGGACCTTCTGTTCCTTGAACTGCTTGATTGCTTTGGACAGGTCTCGTCCGGTCGCTTCCTGAAACTGAGTGAGGCGGACATAGCCGAGGTTGTCGATGAGCTTCGACTTCACGCTTTCAATTTTGATGGTGTCCCGGACAAGGGTGAACACCAGGGGCTCCGCTGTCCCATCCCGTTGAATGGTGAGGTTGACCTTACTGCCTTTCGGCCCGCGCATCTTCTGGACGGCATCCATCAAGGTCAGATCCTTTGTCGTGTCGTCATTGACCTTCGTGATAAAATCGCCGGCCTTAATCCCGGCTCGATACGCAGGCGTGCCTTCGATCGGCGCGATGACGGCCAGCCGGTTGTCCTTCACCCCGATTTGAATGCCGACTCCGCCGAATTCTCCTCTGGTTTCCACCTGCATCTCCTTATACATCTCCGGAGTCATGTACGCTGAGTGCGGATCAAGCGTCGACAGCATGCCACGGATGGCCCCTTGAATCAGATCCTTCGGCTTCGTCTCGTCGACATAGTGCTTTTGAACCTGATTCAGGACCTCGGAGAAGGTCTTGAGCTCCTCATACGTTTCGCCGGCATGACCGGTCCGCTCCCAGCCTTTTCCGATGACGACTCCACCGAGCAGCGCAAGGGCAATCATCGGTACGACCACCCAAGATCTTTTCCGAGGCCGCTGTTCCATATTCTTCACATCCCTTCTTTCCTGAATTTTCGGACCATCCGATCAGAATACACTGAGAAGGTCTTGTTCATCGTTTGGCCAGCCAATGGAGCGGATCGACCGGCTCGGCCCCTTCACGTAACTCAAAGTATAAAGTATTTTCTCCGATCATGCCCGTGTCTCCGGTTTCCCCGATAGGTTGACCTTCGGCAACTTGCTCACCCGCCTTGGCCAGAATCTTGGACGCATGCGCATACAGAGAGAAAAACCCGTTGGCGTGATCTAAGATTATAACGAGTCCGTATCCTTTCAACCAGTCCGCATAGACGACGCTGCCGGTCATGACGGCATGAATCAAGCTTCCCTCTGTGGTTCGGATTTCAATGCCTTTGCGCTGAACATAAGTATTGAACGTCGGGTGTTTCTGACGCCCGAAGAACGACACGACTTTTCCATCGGCCGGCCAAGGCAGTGTGCCTCTCACCCCATAAGCCAAGGATGAAGACGAAGACGGGGGCACGGCCGTGGCCCGTCGGCGCGTTTCCAACTCATGCAGCAAGCCATCCACACGTGACGCGGAACGTTCCAGTTCTTCGACTGTGCGATTATAGGCATCCTTTTCGTGCGTGATCTTCGCCAGATAAACCTTTTTCTCCTTCTGCAGAACTCGGATATCGGCCAGTTTCTTCTCGACGTTTTGCTTGAAGGCGACCAGTCCGGCTCTGGCCTCGGCGCGCTGACGCTCAGCCTGCTCCATCCGCTCCAAATCGGTTCGGAAGGTCTCCAGCAATTCGTAGTCCTTGTGTGAAACGGCGGAGAGGTATTGCCCACGACGCTGGAAATCACTGTACGAATCCGCCGTCACAAGGGCTTTCACTCGACCAAACCGCCCTTCCATATATTGCACGCGAAGCCGGGCAAGAATGGCCTCACGCCGGGCATCAATGCTGGTGCGCATCGCTCCCAGCCGGTCCGTAATCTCTTCGATTTCCCGATCCTTCTGTCGCAGTTTCTTGCTGATCTCATGATGATCTTGCCGATGATGCACGAGTCGTTCGTCCAGGGATTGGATGCCTTGTAGAACCGATTCTCGTTTTTTTTCCGCCTCCTCGGCCCGTTTCCGTTTTTCCTCAATCTTGTCCTTCAGAGTTTCAAGCGTCTTTCTCTGACGTTCAATTTTTTCGGAGATCGGATCATTCGCCGCACCCGCCACAGAAGCCCATCCTCCTCCCACCGCAAAGCACCAGAGAAGGATGGCGAAGAAGAGGCTCATGCCCGCCCTTCCCCAATACGAAGCAACGACACCACGCTCCCGGCAAAGCCGAGCCCCATTCCCGCCATGACGAGCGCCAGACACACCGAGAGGGGAAAGAAAGAAAGCATGCCTTCGATCCCGCTGAAACGGCCGGTCAATTGAATCTGCTGCCGGAACAGTTCAAACGCGAACTTAAGAATTCCCAACGACAGCGCACTGCCACAGGCTCCGAGCACGGCGCCTTCGAGGAAATAGGGAATACGGATGAACGTGCGCGTGGCTCCAATCGAGCGAAGGATTTCGATCTCCTCGCGTCTGGCCAAGAGTGCGAGCCTGATCGTATTCCCGATGATCGTCACCGCCGCTCCGGAGAGGAGGAGACCCACCCCGATCGCCGCCAGCTCGATGTATCTGATCAGTTCGGCCAACAGACTGAGCCATTCTTGATTATAGTCGACCTTGGCGACACCTTCCATTGTTTGCACTCGTTCCACCCAGCCTTTCATGGCGTCCGGCGACCGAAAGCTCGGCGCAAGCGTCACCACGAACGAGGCCGGGAGCGGATTCTCGCCCAACCCTTCGAGCAAGTGAGACTCACTGGGGAATTGAACTCGAAATTCTCCCAGCGCTTGTTCTTTCGAAATAAAGAGCACCTCGGCCACCATACGATCGAACTTGAGCTTTCGCTCGACTTCCCGCACCCCTTCGCTGGGAAGTCGATCCTCCAAATAGACTATGACCTTGACATCTTCCTGGAGGGACCCCGCTGCGTTTCGGAGGTTCATGTAGAGCAACAGAAAGATGCCGACACAGGCCAAGGTAAAGGCCGTGGTCAGAACGGCGACGATCGTGGTCGTGCGGTTGGTACGCATGTTGGCCCACGCTTCGCGAATGAGGTACAACAGTCGCCTCATACTCCGACCCCTTCCCCGATCCGCCGTTCCGACAGCAACACGCCCTGCACCAAGGTGATCACGCGTCGATTGACCTGGCTCATCACATGAGCATCGTGCGTCGCGACGATCACGGTGGTCCCTCGGGCATTGATCAATTTGAACAACTCAATGATTTCCCTTGTGCGTTCCGGATCAAGATTGCCCGTTGGTTCGTCGGCCAGGAGCACCACGGGCCCGTTGACGATCGCCCTCGCAATGCACACGCGCTGCTGCTCCCCCGTGGAGAGACTGTTCGGCGACTGGTCTTTTTTGTGCTCGACATCGACCGCGCGCAATGCTTCCGTGACTTTACGACGAATGTCTTTCTCGGATGCCCCTTGAACGATCAACGGGAGCGCGACATTGTCGAAGACGGATTTCTTCGGCAAAAGACGAAAGTCTTGAAACACTGCGCCGACCTTCCGCCGAAGATAGGGAATCTCGGATGGTCTGAGTTTGGTCACATTTCTGCCGTGAACGAAAATCTGTCCTTCGTCCGGCTGTTCCTCACCGATCAGCATGCGCAGCAGGGTGGACTTCCCGGCCCCGCTCGATCCCATAAGAAGGACAAACTCTCCCTTTTCGATCTCGACCGTGACATCGGACAGCGCGGCTCTCCGATCATGCCACTTGGACACATGGATGAGTTGAATGATGGCGTCCATGGACACCCCTTTGGAGAAGGGCTAAGACGATCTGTTTTCGTCGACGTCAAACGCGTTCTGGAGATGTTCAATCCGTCCTGGGTCGGAAGATCTCCCCTGGACCAACACGACATCGAATCGGCAGGCCTTATCGGACCAATGCCGTTGCGCCAAATACTGCGCGGCCAGTTTCGTCAGCTTCACCCGCTTGCGATGATCCACCGCCAGCAGAGCACCGCCGAAGGCTTTCGTGGCCCTACCCTTGACCTCGACAAAGACCACCACACCATGGTCTTCCGCCACGAGGTCCAATTCGCCGAGAGGGGTCCGTACGTTGCGATCGAGAATTCGATAGCCCTTGGCCAGCAAGAACTGTTCGGCTTGCATTTCGCTGGCTTGGCCGAACTGATGGCGCGGGTCGGAAGTGGCCATGCGCTTACTGTTCGAACAATGTGGAGCTCATCTGTCGAGCCGACTCCCTCTTCGCGGCGATGATCACCTCTTGCACCGGCATGAATGTTCGACGATGAATGGAGCATGGACCATGGCGCGCCAATCGCTGCAGATGCCCTGTAGTGCCATACCCCTTATGCGAGAGGAAATCATATTCGGGGAACAGATCATGATACTTCGCCATGAGACGATCCCTCGTGACTTTAGCGATGATGGAGGCAGCCGCAATCGATAGGGAGAGTGAGTCTCCCTTGATGATAGGCCGTACAGAGATCCTGATTCCAGGAAGAGTTACGGCATCAATGAGTAGATAATCAGGGGAAGGAGCCAGCTGTTCGATGGCTCGCCGCATCGCTAGCCGGGTCGCTTCGAGAATATTGAGTCGATCGATCTCACCGACGTCCGCCGATCCGATTCCCATCCCCACGGCTTGCTCGAAAATCGCGGCATATAATCGGTCTCGCTCCCCTTCAGACAGCTGTTTAGAATCATCGACCCCTGAGAGTCGGCATCGAGTCGGTAGGACCACCGCGGCAGCGACGACCGGACCGGCTAACGGCCCGCGTCCGGCTTCATCGATGCCGGCAATACGACGATACCCACACAGCCGGGCTGCCCGCTCGAACTCTTCGGTGGGTCCCATCAGACGTCCTTCACCGATCACGCGATTGCCACTGCCGTGCGGGTACAAGTACTTCGAAGTAGGCTAGGCCGTCACGGCCTCCTCCTCAGAGGCCGCAGGGGCCGTCGGTTGGGTCGACGACTTGCTCTCTCCGACAAATTCTCGTTCCTCGACCTTCGCGAATCTCCCCTTTTTGCCGCGCAGATAGTACAGCTTCGCACGTCGAACGCGCCCCTGCCGAACCACATCAACCTTGGAGACGATCGGAGAATGGACCGGAAAAATCCGTTCGACCCCAACCCCGTACGAAAGTTTTCGGACCGTAAACGTTTCAGTATTCAAACTCCCCTTGCGCGCGATCACGGTTCCTTCGTAAACCTGAATACGCTCTTTTTCGCCTTCGATGACTTTGACGTGGACCCTGACGGTATCCCCGATCTCAAAGCTTGGCGCTGACTTCTTCGTCAACGACCGCTGAATTCGCTCCAACTGATTCATGGACTTAACCCTCCTCCCGGCGTGATGTCGGGGCCGTCAAAAGGCCTTCGCTCATCAATTCATCCAACAACTGTTGATCTTCCCTCGTGAACATCCGATCTTTTAGAAGATCGGGGCGTCGCAAATATGTGCTGCGCAATGCTTGTTTCCGACGCCACAACCGAATGGCCTCATGATGGCCCGAGAGTAAGACGTCGGGCACACCGATTCCTCCAATCTCTGCCGGCCTTGTGTATTGCGGATACTCTAGCAACGCATCAGAAAACGACTCTTCCAAGACAGAACTTGGGTCGCCCAAGACACCAGGCACGAGTCTGGCCGCTGCATCGATCAATACGAGCGCCGGCAATTCCCCGCCGGTCAACACATAATCTCCGAGTGAGACTTCCTCCGGATCCAAGGTCATGCGAACACGCTCATCTACGCCTTCATAGTGCCCGCACAGGATGACGATTCGGCGACGCTCGCCGGCCAACTGCTGTGCATAGTCTTGCGTAAAAGGCCGCCCATGAGGAGTTGGAAACATCATCCGAATGTCTTCACCGCTCGCCTGCGCTTCATTTCGAATCGCAGCAACCGCAAGAAGGATCGGCTCGGCCTTCATGACCATACCGGCCCCACCTCCATACGGCATATCATCGACCACTTTGTGGCGGTCCTCCGTGAAGTCTCGCACATTGTGCACCTTCACGGTAAGCAGCCGCTTGTCTTGCCCTCGTTTGAGCATGCTGTAAGCCAAGACCGGAGCAAACATGCCCGGAAACAATGTCAGCACATCGAACCGCAACATGCTATGCACCCAATCCGTCGATCAACCGGACGGTCATGGTTCGAGCTGTCAGGTCGACGGTACTAATCAATTCTTTCGCTGCGGGGATTAAGATCTCCTTGGCTCCTTGGCGAACAACAAAGACGGGATTTCCCGGCACATCCAAGATCTCCTCCAGCACACCGATCGACTGACCCTCTACGGTGGAGACGGCAAGACCGATCAGATCGCATTCATAGTACTGGCCATCCGGGAGCTGGGGCACGACCCCTCGAACCGTTCGGATGAATCCGCCTCGCCAGGGACTCGCCTCCTCCGGCGTGGTCAAACCACTCAATCCAAGAATAAATCCAGCCCCAGCCCGCCTCACATGGGTGACGCTGGTCTCCAAGGTCTGCCCGTTCCTTGCGAGGAGGCTCACACTTCTCAACCCTTCAAATCGACCCGGGACAACGGACAGCGGTCGAACCTTCACTTCCCCTTTGACGCCAAAGGGGCGCTCGATCCGTCCCACTGTCACGGTTTCCAGTTGATTCACCATCGTGATGTCAGGGTTTTGCGGGCGCTTTTTTCTGCGCGGCTTTTTCAGCCTCAAACTGCTTCCAGACTCCTGCCCTGCGCAGCAATGTCCGCACGGTCACCGTCGGTTGAGCGCCGTGCCTGAGCCAGGTCAGAACACGTTCCTGCTTCAACTCCGGCACACCCGCTTCTTTCAACGGGTCAAAAATTCCAAGAATCTCGAGGAACCGTCCGTCGCGCGCTTTTCGTGAATCGGCGGCAACTACTCGATACATCGGTCGTTTGTGTCTTCCTGTTCGAGCCAGTCTTAAATGTACAGCCACAACTGTCCTCCTTTACGCTGGATTCGCATTATCTGTCATGATCGCTTACCGAGCACGCATGAGTTGGGCGAGCTGTCGACGCCCTCCTGCACCGGTCATCGCCTTGGCCAACTTCTTTGCCGACAAGAATTGCTTGATGAGACGATTCACTTCCTGCACCGTCGTGCCGCTGCCACGGGCGATCCGCTTCTTCCGACTCCCATTGATGATCGTATGATCTCGGCGTTCCCGCGGAGTCATCGAATCAATCACGGCCACCACCCGGCCGATCTCTCGCTCCGGTTTGTCGCCTTCGATCGCTTGCTTGAGTTTTTGGCCGCCCGGAAGCATGCCAAGAATCTGTTCGAACGAGCCCATACGGTTCATCTGGCCGAGCTGAGTCCGAAAATCTTCCAGGGTGAAGGTGTTGCTGGTGAGCCGCTTCTGCGCTTCCTCCGCCTGCTCCCGAGTGATGCTTTCTTGGGCTTTCTCAATGAGCGACAGCACGTCGCCCATCCCTAGAATACGAGAAGCCATCCGATCCGGATGAAACGGCTCCAGCGCATCCAGCTTTTCCCCGACCCCAAGAAACTTGATAGGTTTGCCGGTTGCGGCCCGAATCGACAAGACCGCCCCTCCGCGTGCATCCCCTTCGACCTTGGTCAGAACAATACCGGTCAACCCAACCTTTTGATCAAACTGGCCGGCCATGGTGACTGCATCCTGCCCGGTCATCGCGTCGGCAACCAACAACACCTCATGAGGAGACACGGCTGCTTTCACGGCGACAAGTTCGTCCATGAGCTCGTCGTCGATATGCAATCGACCTCCCGTATCTAGAACGATGAGGTCAAAACCCTGATCACGCCCTCGCTCGACCCCTGCACGGCAGATACGCACCACGTCCATTTGAGAAGCCTGAGCGTGATCCGCACGGTGAACCTCCACTCCGAGATCCCGACCAAGGGCACTCAGTTGCTCACCGGCCGCAGGACGACGCGGATCGGCAGCCACCAACAGCACTCGCTTGCCCTGATTCTTAAACAGACGCGCAAGTTTGCCGCTGGCCGTCGTCTTTCCGGCTCCTTGTAATCCAACCATCATGATGATCGTCGGCGGCTTTGAGCTCAGGGCCAGTCCCGCCCGCTCATGCCCCATCATCGCACTGAGCTCATCCCAGACGACTTTGACGACCTGATGTCCGGGAGTCAGACTCTGCAGGACTTCCTGGCCAACGGCCTTTTGACGGACGCGATCGATGAACTCTTTGACGATCTTAAAGTTGACGTCTGCTTCAAGAAGCGCAAACCGCACATCTTTCAACGCTTCCGTGATGTTCTGCTCCGTGAGCACACCCTGCCCCCGGAGTTTCTTGAGAATTTTCTCAAACTTATCGCTCAACGCATCGAGCATGACGCCGTCTCACCACAAAGAAAGAGGCCATCGAAGCCTTGCACCAGACCTCCGATCGCCTCGAAAATCCTGGAAAAAGAGCATCGGGGAGTGTATCGGACCAAGCAGGGCAAGTCAAGGTCATCCCAAGTCAGTAGTTTTATTGACATGCCGAAAACCTTCGGATATGGTGCCCTTCAGCCACCACGAACCACTGGACGGAAACTCAGAAAGAAAGAAGAGTGGCCGCGTGAGAAAATCGCCATGGGTTTTGATCATCTTCGTGCTGATCGGAGGGCTCCTCGGCGGGATACTCGGGGAGATTCTCCACGTCATGGCCCCTCAAGGCACCATCCAAAGCATTTTTGCGACGAACTTTAATCCCGGCATCAACCCGCCGCTCACCATCGACCTTGTCCTGATCAAACTGGTCTTAGGATTCAACATTAAAGTCAACATTCTGAGCATCCTGGGGATGTTCATCGGAATCTATCTCTACAAACACGTCTAGCAGAATGCTGAAACAACCAGCCAGCTTCGTTCTCGCCTCGCCAGAGGATCAACGTACCAAAGCGTACGCTTCACCTCTTCGCTCGCTGCGGCCATGCTGGACTGTCTTTTTGATCATTCTGGCCAGAGCTTTTGTAGACGAAACTTCGCCATCACCTTTTAGATTGCTAGGACTTCGCGTTCAACGCTTGAAGTCGGAGCGATCGAATTTGATTGCGGAGCTCTGCGGCCCGCTCAAAAGCCAACTCTTTGGCGGCAGCTTTCATTTCCGACTCCAGCCGTTCGATGAGCTGATCCGTTGATTCCGAACTCCCGTACGGCTCGACCGATTCTGCTGCGAGATCCAACCGGACATAGTCCATGTCGGCTACCGCATACTCAAGGGAAGGAATACCTTTCGTAATACCGACCGGAGTAATCCCGTGAATTCGGTTGTATTCGGCTTGAATCCCACGACGTCGATTCGTTTCCTCGATCGCCTGTTTCATCGAGTCCGTCACGAAATCTCCGTAAAAAATCACCCGTCCTTCGAGATTGCGCGCGGCTCGCCCGGCCGTTTGAATCAAGGAGCGGTACGAGCGCAGATAGCCTTCCTTATCGGCATCAAGAATGGCCACCAGACTCACTTCGGGAAGATCGAGCCCTTCGCGCAGTAAATTGATCCCGACGAGCACGTCAAACGTCCCGCGCCGGAGGTCGCGAACAATCTCGGCTCGCTCGAGTGTCTTAATATCGGAATGCAGATAGCGCACTTTGACTCCCAAGTCGTGGTAGTACTCGGTCAAATCTTCCGCCATGCGCTTCGTCAAGGTCGTGACGAGAACCCTGCCACCCTTGGCAACCTCCGTGCGGACCTGTCCAAGGAGATGGTCCACCTGCCCCTTGGCCGGCACGACATCGATTTGCGGGTCCATCAGACCGGTCGGACGAACGATCTGCTCAACCACATCAGCGCCGGCATGCTCCAGCTCGTAGGTGCCCGGTGTTGCGGACACATACACCACCTGATTGAGACAGCTCTCGAATTCGGAAAACTTCAATGGGCGATTGTCGACTGCCGACGGCAGTCGAAATCCGTACTCCACCAACGTTCGTTTTCTGGAGTAATCCCCCTCATACATCCCGCCGACTTGTGGAACCGTCGCGTGAGACTCATCGACGATCAACAGAAAATCCTTCGGGAAATAATCCAACAAGGTGGGAGGCGACTCACCCGGCTTGCGACCGCTGAGATGGCGTGAGTAATTTTCGATCCCATGGCAATAGCCCATGGCTCGGATCATCTCCAGATCGAACTTGGTGCGTTGCTCGATGCGTTGTGCTTCCAGAAGGCGTCCCGCCTTCCTGAAATACGTCACGCGTTCGTCCAGTTCCTCCTCGATACCGGTAATGGCCCGCTCATAGCGATCGGGAGCAATGAGGTAATGGGTGTTCGGATAGATCGCGATCTTGGGAAGCTTGCTCAACGATCTCCCGGTGAGCGGATCGATTTCATGGATCGCGTCCACGACATCTCCAAACAGCTCGATGCGCACCGATTTCGCCTCAGACGAGGCGGGGAAAATCTCGATCACGTCCCCACGCGCACGGAACGTCCCCCGATGAAAATCCACATCATTGCGCTCGTATTGAATCTCCACCAGCTTCGAGAGTATCTTTTCGCGCCGCGTCTCGACGCCTTCCTCCAAATAAATCAGCATGTCATGATAGACCTCCGGTGATCCAAGCCCATAAATACAGGACACCGAGGACACGATCAGCACGTCGTTTCGTTGTAACAGCTCAGTCGTGGCGGAGTGTCGCATCTGATCGATGGCATCGTTGATCGAGGCATCCTTCGCGATATACGTGTCACTCTGCGGGATATAGGCTTCCGGTTGATAATAGTCGTAATAGCTCACGAAGTACTCGACGGCGTTATGGGGGAAAAACTGCTTGAACTCCTGATAGAGTTGGCCAGCCAACGTTTTGTTGTGCACCAGCACGAGCGTCGGCTTTTGCACACGCTCGATGAGATTCGCCATCGTGAAGGTCTTGCCAGACCCCGTCACCCCGAGCAATGCTAGGTGTCTCTTCCCCGACTGCACCCCAGCGGTCAACCGTGCGATGGCTTCCGGCTGATCCCCGCAGGCGTTAAAGGGAGCCTCTAACTTAAAGGGTGGCACGGTCCCTCTCCAGTGAAACAATGTGGAGTCTCACAACGTGGAGTCTCACATTGACAGCTGTGGTTCCTAGCGCTTCTTCGGCGACACCTCGCCGAAGCGTGGCTTCCTACGTAGACGGGTGAGCAGACATCCAGATGGACATTGATGAATCTTGACATCGCGATCCAAAAAGTAAAAGGGCTGCCGGAAATTCCGGCAGCCCTTATCGCAGCGGAACAGAGCTGAGGTTAACCGCGACCGCCTCCGAATCCTCCCCGCCCTCCCCCACCGGAACGGGGCTCCTGAGGACGAGCTTCGTTCACCGTTAACGTACGGCCACCGAGTTGCGTGCCGTTCAAAGCGGTAATCGCCGCTTGCGCTTCCGCATCGGACGACATTTCCACAAATCCAAATCCCCGAGACTGTCCAGTGAACTTGTCCGTAATAATCCGGGCTGAGGCCACGCTCCCATGCGCGGCAAACAAGTCGCTCAGCTCCTGCTCGGTCGTTGAATACGGTAATCCACCGACATAAATCTTCGCACCCATCGGACTCCTCCTTTGACACAATGGTGTTGTTTGGGACTCGAGAAGACAACGAGGAAGGAATGGGCCGAAGACGTCAACACAGCGGCGGCTTAGCTCTGGCTTCCGATCAGATTCCCGGGCTGGTCCAAAACAACATCCGTTCAGGCCTTGTCACTCTCAGCGCCGGTCTTGCCAGGCCTTTCGCAGACCGGCTACCCCATGCTACTCCAGACCCACAAGAAAAGGCAAGGTAGAGCCCAAAACCGCTTGCCGGCGAGCTCACGTTAATAGGCCGGCGGCGCGGAAAGCGGCCGATGGGAAAAGAGAGGAACAGCATGGAAGCTGTCGAACAACACGGTAGATGTCCCAAGAACGACCAGCCCAATCTGCCCCAATCCCAAGGCTTGGTCTTCCACGGAAAGGACGAGTACTCCGTCTACAAACACTTCAACAAAATCTTTGCTGATGATGGTGTTTCGTTGCAACCTGAGCGAATGCCAGTCAACCTTTTTCAGATTAATCGACGCTTGCGCGAGCGAGAGTTCGCGTCCATCAGACAGGCGAACGAGCTTTACCGTTTGACCAATCGGGTCGACGACCGCCGCGTAAAAATTGCGCGTATCGCGCGCACCAAACACCAGACCTCCGAGCCCGGACGTTCCCTCCTGCGCATGAAAGCGAACGCTGAGATCCGGATACTCATACTGCAATCCATCGGCCAACAACACTTGGTAACAGAGGTGTGTACAACTGGATGAGCCAACGATGACGTGTGGTGGAGACGGCGCCGTCGCATGACTCTGTACGACCCAATCCGCAAGCGGCTCGTCAGTGGAACGACCCTTGACGAAACTGCTGGGCTGAGCGTGGAGTAGATCCTGGTCGAATGTCCACTTTTGGAAAAGCCCGCCCGTCGCTTGCATCTTCAGATTGGCAGCCTTTTCTTCCTGCGTTTCCTTCTGAATTCCGTAACTGGGGGTGTACGCCATGACGAAACCCACTCCAGCCACCAAGAGAGCAAAGAACCCTGTCCGGGCTTGGCTCACGACGAGACACGTTCGAGATTTCTCCAACACAGACGGCACCCGCAACTACTGTGAGCTCCCATTTTTTTTAATTTGGAGAATCTCTCGCTGCAGACGGTCGCGTTCGGCAAGAAGCTTCTTCCGTCGTTGCCATCGATCCCAGGTCCACCACCGCAGCTTCTCCCTGAATGTCACAGTCGGTGTCGGAGCACTGCCACTTGGCGCCTCTTGGAATAAATAGCCATCATGGCTCTCACGTTGCTCGAAAAACCGGCGATACAAATGCTCGTACAATCCCTTTCCTGATTCACCACCCGCCATGCTCACTCCCTTATCCAGAAACAGTTTCAGTGGCTCCAAGCATTGTCCGAACAGCCACAGCCACCCTTCTCCTGCCCGTCGAATAGTACCCGGGCTCAATGCGGCTCTGCAACCTACTTTCCTCTCATGCTAAGATCCCACATCCGGATACAAACCTGACTTGATCAGGATATCACGATGAGCCTTATCTGTGTCTCCAGCGATTCCAGGGCCCGTTGCATCGTGGTCCTCGCTGCCGTCCTGCTTCTTCTTCCACTAACGTCAACCCCGGCTCAATCTCCTGGAACAGTCCTTCAAGCAGCCATCGATTCGCTCTCCCCGGAACGGATGCTTGCCGACATCCGAACGCTCAGCGGCCCCTTGTTCAATGGACGGCAAAGCGGCACACACGACGATGGACAATCGGCACAGTGGATCGCACAAGAGTTTCTCTCGGCTGGATTGCATCTGCCGAAGATTCGTAACGGCTCGTTGAGATTCCCGTTCATACAGGGGAAGAACGATACTTTGTTGGGTGCTATGGCAACTGTGGTGCCCACCAGCACCATTTCGCCCGATCCCGTCCTGAGAATCGGCACCGCCGAAAGTTTATCGACCCGACAAGTCGGTACCGATTACTTTCCCATCTTTGACTCTCCCTCAGCCGATATCAAGGCCCCAATTGTCTTCGTCGGCTATGGCATCGTCGATTCTGCTCAAGGCGTCGATGACTATGCTGGGGTCGACGTGAATAATTGTATCGTCTTGTTTCTGCGAGGCAAATCGGAGCACTACCCACGAGCCGTCAGCCACGCCGACAAGGTTCGGTTTGCACTAGAACGTGGAGCAATCGGCTATCTCACGGCAACGGGCCCCATTCTCCACCCCTATGAAATCCGCCGCGGCGTAACCGGTAGCCCCAG
>JBKKBQ010000252.1:0-3732 GCA_046714015.1 Nitrospira sp. | reverse complement strand
TTCTTGCTGTCATTGTTGCTGTACCTGCTTGTCATGAGCTTCAATCATTGGGAAAACCGATATTTTTTTTATGACATGGTCTGCTACATAGGACTGGCCAGTTATCTGTTGGTCGCTACCGCAGACTGGATCTCAGGCAACGGATGGCTCTCACGCAGGATGACCCATGCTGGCGTACTCTGTGTCGGCCTAGCAGCTTTTTATGTTTCCGCGATGACATCCATCAAGAATATAGACCGGCACATCAAGGACCAGCCTTATGAATTAATCAGGGCGAGCGAATATCTCAAAAGCGTATCTACCGGTACCCTCAGGATCGTGGCCAGAAAGCCGCATCTTGCTTTTCTGGTCAATGGGAAAAATGTTTTCTTCCCACAGGTGAAATCAATTGATGAGCTGCATGAGTCACTGAAAAATTTATCGGCTGATTATCTCGTTTATGACAGAAGTGCCTTGGAGCTTCGCCCTGAACTTAAAATGCTCGCCGACCCGGTGAAGACCATCCCCCGGCTGAAACCAGTCTATTCAGACCTGCAACGGCCACTGGTCATCTATCGGATAGAAATGAAAGACACTGTTCAAGTCGGGCCTCCCCGACCAGCTCAATAAGGATCGACTTCCATTTTCAGCGCCGCTTTTTTGCACCATGTGCGAGTAGCTCATCATAGAGCCCTTCCATAATAAACCCAGGTGGCTTGATTTCGGGGGGCACTACAGTCATAAGATACCCTTGCGTTTTGCGGTTCACGATTCACCGATAACGATCAAAGTTAGCCTTATGGAAGTTCGCCTTCAAAAACTTATCGCGAGCACGGGTCTGTCATCTCGCCGAAAGGCGGAGATGTTGATCGCCTCTGGCCGAGTGTCGGTAAACGGCAAGGTCGTCATGGAACTTGGGACGAAGGTCGATCCCGAGCGCGATCATGTGAAGGTCGATGGGAAACACCTCACCTCTGCGCAGCCGTTCGTCTACCTATTGCTGAACAAACCCAAGAACGTGATGTCCACGCTTGATGATCCGGGTGGACGGACGACCATCAAGGATTTCTTGCGCGGTGTGTCCGTTCGCGTGTTCCCAGTCGGTCGGTTGGACTTCGATAGCGAAGGGTTGATGCTGTTGACGAATAACGGCGAGCTTGCGCAGGCACTGCTGCATCCTCGCTATCATGTGCCCAAGACCTATCTGATCAAGGTGAAGGGCGTGTTGAATAATGAGGAGATCGCTCGTTTGGAACGGGGCGTCAGACTCGAAGATGGGATGACGAGTCCCGCCCACGTGAAGAAGGTGCGAAAGGTCGAGGCGAACTCCTGGCTGGAGATCACCATTCGTGAGGGGCGCAAACATCAAGTCAAGCGCATGTTGGACGCGGTCGGGCATCTGGTCATCAAATTACTTCGGGTCAGGATGGGGCCTCTCTCGCTCGGCAATCTGGAACCAGGGGAATTTCGGTTCCTGACGGATCGGGAGGCCAACGCGTTACGCGAGTTGGTCGATGAACGGACGGCGTCGGTTGAACGAGGAGAGGAGCCGGCAGCGAGACCGAAACGGCCGGTCAGGCGACAGGGGTGGGCCAAGCCCGAGAGAAGCAAAAAGATTTCAGGGAAGAAAGCGAAGGTTGCATGAACATCCGAACTCACCACTGTGGAGAGTTGAATAAAAAACAGGTCGGTCAGACCGTCGTCTTGAATGGTTGGGTTCAGCGTCGACGCGATCATGGCATGGTCATCTTCATCGATCTTCGTGACAGAACAGGCATTACACAGGTCGTATTCAACGCAGAACGAAATCTCACGGTTCACCAGGCCGCCCATTCGCTCCGGAGCGAGTGTGTCGTGTCGGTCACCGGTCAAGTCATGGCGCGGCCGGATGAATCGAAGAATCATAATCTCTCCACGGGAGGGATCGAGGTCTTCGTCGATGAAGTGGACATTCTGAATGAGGCCAAGACGCCGCCGTTCGTGATCGAAGACGACGCAGAGGTGACAGAAGCGATTCGATTGAAGTACCGCTTCCTGGATCTTCGTCGTCCCAGGATGCAGCGGATCTTGAGCTTGCGCCACGGCATCATGCAGACGACCAGAGGCTTTCTGAATGCGGAAGGGTTTCTCGAAGTTGAGACCCCGATCTTGACGAAGAGCACGCCGGAGGGGGCTCGGGATTATCTGGTGCCGAGCCGGGTCAATGCCGGACAGTTCTTTGCCTTGCCGCAGTCGCCGCAACTGTTCAAGCAGATCCTGATGATCAGCGGTGTCGATCGCTATTATCAGATTGCCCGCTGCTTCCGTGACGAAGATCTCCGCAACGACCGGCAGCCGGAATTTACCCAGATCGATCTTGAGTTGTCGTTTGCAGATCGTGAACAAGTGATGAGCCTGATGGAACGGATGATCGTGACCATGTTCCGGGAAGCCGGGGGTGTCCAGTTACCGACGCCCTTCCCACGTATGACCTATGGTGAGGCCGTGGGCCGATACGGGTCGGATAAGCCTGATCTCCGGTTCGACATGCCGCTCTATGATGTGACTGCCTTTGGCGCTGCGAGCGAGTTCAAGGTTTTCAAGGATGCGGCCACGAAAGGCGGGGTCGTGAAGGCATTGATCGTGAAGGGAGGCGCTACGATTCCCAGAAGTCGGATCGATGCTCTGGGTGAGACGGCGAAGAGTTTCGGTGCCAAAGGCCTCGCCTGGCTCAAGATTACGGCGGAAGGCCAGCTCGACTCGGTGGTTGCAAAATTTTTGGATGCCAAGGCATTTGCCGCAGCATTGCCAGAAGCCAAGCCTGGTGATCTGGCTCTGTTCGGCGCCGACAAGGCTTCGATCGTGCATGATGTGTTGGGCCGCATCCGTCTCTTGTTGGGGGAAGAACTGAACCTGATCGACAAGACTGCGTGGAAGCCGGTCTGGGTGACGGAGTTCCCCTTGCTCGACTATTCGCTGGAAGAGAAGCGGTACGTGTTCATGCACAATCCCTTTGCCGCGCCGATGGACGAAGATCTGAAGTTCTTGGATGCGGAGCCGCTCAAGGTCAGGGCCAAGGCCTATGACATGGTGCTCAATGGGAGCGAAATCGGCGGCGGCAGTATCCGCAACCATCGGAGTGAGGTGCAGCTCAAGATTCTGGACCTGCTCGGCATCAACAAGGAACAGGCTCAGGCCAAATTTGGGTTTCTGTTGGAGGCGCTGGATTTCGGGGCGCCGCCGCATGGCGGGATTGCGTTTGGATTGGATCGGTTGGTCATGTTACTCGGCAACGCGGATTCGATCCGCGATGTCATTGCATTCCCCAAGACGCAGAAGGCGCAATGTCCACTGACCGATGCCCCGTCTGCGGTGAGTCCCGATCAACTCAAGGAGTTGCGCATTAAGCTGGATCTCGTGGAGTAGATCCCCATGGTTGCCAACACCTTCGGCCGGATTTTCACAGTTACGTCCTTCGGTGAGAGTCATGGGCCGGCGATCGGCTGTGTGGTCGACGGTTGCCCGCCTGGTCTCACCCTGTCAGTTGAAGATATTCAGAAAGACCTCGACCGGCGCAAGCCCGGTACCTCTCGCCATGTCACTCAGCGACAAGAATCGGATACGGTTGAAATCTTGTCCGGAGTGTTTGAAGGCCAAACCACCGGAACCCCCATCGCCCTGCTCATTCGTAATGAAGACGCACGAAGCCGAGATTACGGGAATCTGATCGATACCTTTCGCCCAGGCCACGCCGACTACACCTATTGGCAGAAA
>JBKKBQ010000251.1:0-11458 GCA_046714015.1 Nitrospira sp. | reverse complement strand
CGATAGTGTCGTTGAACGGAAGTTCAAGAAAAAGCAGTAGCTGATCGATAAGAACGTCGCCGTCATGCGAGCTGGATGGAATTATGCTGTCGACCACGGCTGGGCAGCGCCCGAGGTCAAACGTGCGGAAGAGCCGGTGGCAACGGCCGCTGCCACGGCGTAGCTGAGTCACAAAGGAGTCTTCATGTACCTTGTAGCCGATATCAGCGTTGAAATCTGTGCCGCGAAGAGTTGCAAGCTCTGCACACAGTACTGTCCCGAAGCGAATACCATCCTTTATAGCGAAGAGATGGGGAGAGACCAGGGATTTAAGTATGGCTCAGCCTATGTCGCGGTGGACCGTTGTAAAGGCTGTGCGCAGTGTGTGTGGGTCTGTGACAACATGGCCAAGAACAATGCCATCAAGATGATCATGATCGATCAATTGCCGAAAGCGGCGTTGACGGACAATATTACATACGGGGAGAAGAGCACGACAGCGGTTTTGGCGAGCCCTGTGGTTGGGTAAGGAAAGGGAATCAGGCGTGGCAATCACACAAGATACTAGAGAGCGTATCATCGTCCCGGGGCCTGCGGGCTTCCATCCTCCGTCAGCTGCGCAGTTAGGTGTGTCGCTGCCGGATCCCGGGCAGGGATTGTTTTACGGATTGCTCGAGCCGAATGAGGAAGTCGTCATTGAAGAAATGGCGCGCAAAATGTTGACGAGCCCGAACGCAACCCTATTTCCTGGTCCATTATTGCTGTGGGCGTGGAACGATCACGCAGTGGAAAAGGCGAAAGCCACGCTCGAGATTGCGGCGCAGATTCCTGAAGTGATGATCATTCCGATGCCGGATTATCGGCCGAAATATCCCAAAATCGATCCTGAGGAAGTGATCAATCCCAACCATCCGAATCTGACGATCTGGGGTAACAAAATCGAAGCCTGTATCTTCATCGGTGTACACTGCCATTATGCGAATCTCACGCTCAAGATGATCCGGGCGGGAACCAATTGCTGCACCATGGCGATCTGCGCGGAGCAGGGCCATGAAGATGCGATGCTGACGATCCGAGACTCCGATACGCTGAAGATCAAGCGCGTCGCGCAGATTTTCAAGCGGGTCCGTGAGGAGTTGGGAATCAAGCTGCCGGAGAACGGCGAAAATGTCCGTTTTACCGGCACGCAGTCCAAGGTGCATGGCGGTAAGACCCACACGAACCCGATGGCGTTCGCACCGACTCCAGGTGGAACGGATAGTGCGGCGATGTTCGGTCATTCTGCCGAGCACATGAAGAGGGAAGGATAAGGCCGGGCGGCAACGTTCGAACTAGCCAAGAGGTGCAACTATGAGCGAGACCGAAGTCAAAACGAATCCGCAGGGCGATCCGATTACGAGCGTTGCTGTACCTAAGGCAGATAGAAAGACAGATCCGCATGGCGAAGCCAAAAGACAGCGCGTCGTCACGCCGGAACATATGTTTCACGAGGCGCCTCGGACAAAAGAGTTCATCACCGGCAGCGAAGCGGCGAAGGAAGCGATCCGTCGCTCGAACGTGGACTTGGCCATCGCCTATCCGATCACCCCGCAGAGTGAAACGATGCAGCTCGTCGGTGTGCTCTACGGTGAAGGCTATGTGAAGGAATATTATCGCGGTGAGGAGGAAGTCGGTGTGATGGCGGCCATCGCCGGAGGCTCACGGTCGGGTGTCCGTTGCTATACCGCGACGGCCGGCCCCGGCACGCTGCGCGGACTCGAAGGCATCGCCTCCTGGCCAGGCCACCGTCTTCCGGTCGTGGCCATGTTTACCTGCCGCGTCGTCAACGCTCCGCTGGCCATTCAACCGGACAACATCGAAGTCTCCTATCTGCTCAACTGCGGCATGATCGTGTTCCATGCTGAGAATCAGCAAGACATGTTCGATTTTACGATGGCCGGTTTCACCATCAGCGAAAAGAACGACGTGACCTTACCGGTCGGCGTGTGCTGCGACGGCTTCTTCGTCACCCATGCCCGCGGGTACGTGCGCATGCAGGATCGCGGCATCAAGCTTCCGCCGCGTGAAGCGTGGCGTGGGGCCGTTCCCGTGCTGGATGCAGAAAATCCTCCTGCTCGTCTCTCGCGCGACGCCCCGGTCCAGAAGTCGAACTTTATGGCGTACAACATTCACGCCGTCTGGCAGCAAGAAGTCTGGGCGGCCGTCGAGCGGTCACGCAAATACATTGATCGGTATATGGGCGGGTTGCTCACTGCGGAGAATGTCGATGATGCCGAAGTGATCATCATTGCGTCCGGCAGTGCTGCTGCGCAATCGCGCGAAGCGGTTCGCCTCTGCAAAGAAAAGGGCATGAAGGTCGGATTGATCAAAGTCCGCTCCCTCCGTCCGTTCCCGACGAAGGAACTCCGCCAGTTATGCGGCAAGGCCAAGCTAATCGTGGTCCCGGAATTCAACTACGTCGGCTGGTTGGCCAAGGAAGTGGCGACGGCCATCTACGGTTTCTCCAACGCAAAAATCATCGGCGGCCCGCGCGTGTACGGTGGTCAGTCGATGCCGGTGGAGTTGATCGTGGACGAAGTCGAATCCGGCGTCAGCGGTAAGAAATCTACCAATGTCGCGATGTCGCAGATCATGGGCGGGGTCGTCAACCCTGACGAAGTCGCGCACTTCATGCGCAGCATCTAACAGGTAGCAAGAGACGAAAAGCGAAAGCCCATCGGACAGGTCCGGTGGGCTTTCGTCTTTCTGTGCCATCAGCTGTCAGCTGAAAGCTATTTGCTGATCGCTAGCCTTGTATCTCATCCTCGATCATTTCCTCGCTGTTCGGCATCCCATAGGCCACGTACTTTGCATAGGACAGATAGATATTCGCGCTGTCGGTCATGGCTTTCGATCCTGCCGTCATTCGCACAACCTTGTCAGAACCGGGGGGTTCCACGTTCTGCAACATGGTGACGTGCTCGTGCAGCAGCTTGATATAGCGTTCCACAGCTGATTCAACTTCTTTATAGGCTTTCAAGATTTCGTCCGTCATAGTTGTCCTCCCTGATAGATCGAGCATACACTAGGGTTATGCGAAGCCACAACGTCACTGTCTCCTCCCTTTTGTTAACCGAGATTGAGAATTTGACCAAAAAGGAAGGGATTTCACCAGAGCGTCTCTCGCAAGCGGTTCTTGAACTCTCAGGGCTCTTCACAAAAGGGCGACGTGCGCTGAGCGGCTCCTATCTCGAATCTCCAACCTTGGCCGCCGCGTATCTCGCCTATTTCTTGCCGGTGAACCTCTCAAAAATCCAAGTGCTTCTCGATGAGATGCCTGTCGAACAGGCTCACGACACATTCTCCGTGCTGGATCTTGGGTGCGGGCCTGGAACTGGAGCACTCGCGGTTCTCGACTGGGGGCATGACCGAGGGAGCGTCGCTGCCCTGTCAGTCGTGGCCGTGGACCGTTCGATGACGGCAATCCATCAAGCCGAAAGCTTCTGGAACAAATATTGCCGAACAGCCGATCTGACGGGCACGAGCCTTCACACTTGCAAGGCAGATGTAGAACGGACTGGATGGTTAAAAGAAGTCCAACCGAGGGCTCCGTTCGATCTGATCATTCTCGCTAACTGCTTGAACGAGCTGCATGCCGATGCGACAGATCCGATCATGATGCGAAGTCGCCTAGTGATAGAGACGTTAGCGCTTCTCGCTCCCCACGGCACCATGATGATCGTGGAACCGGCCTTACGAGAAACCTCTCGCGCTCTGCACCAGGTGCGTGACCGATTGCTCCAAGAGAAGCGCTGTACCATCTATAGTCCCTGCCTTCATGAGAACAACTGCCCAGCCTTAACGAAGCCCGATGATTGGTGCCATGAAGAGCGGGCCTGGGAACCACCGGCAATGATCCAGGAGATTGATGAAGCGGTGGGGTTCATTAAAGACGCGCTGAAATTTTCCTATCTATTGCTTAGAAAGGACGGCAAGACCATCGTCGAGCGGAGGCCTGCCGTCTATCGAGTCGTGAGCGAGCTCCGTCATCTCAAGGGCGAGAAACGAGCGTGGTTGTGCAACGAACTCGGCCGGTCCGAAGTGGGGCGACAAGATCGTCTGGTTTCGCCTCAGAACGTGGCTTTTAATGATTGGCATCGCGGAGCAATCGTGCAGATTGAAAAGATCGTTCACAAAGAACGAAAGGGGAAGGTGTCGTCGCTGGGACGGATCGAGCAAGATGCGGCAGTGAGAATCGTTCGTCCGGTCTAACATCCTCCACTCTAAACCAAGGAAGCATACGTCCTCTCGCTCCAGCGCCTCCCGCGGCACCCCTTCCACGGCGGTCTGAAGCGGAAGCCTTCTGGAATTCCTTCAACTGCAGTCGATGACCGCAGTGTCTCAGTCAGTTCCAGCTTTCCTTCTTCAGACAAATGTGGGGACCCCGCCGCCCGGCGCAAGTCGCTTGTCTGCCGCAGCTTTATTAGAGAATGTGTGGAGCCATGACTGGCGGTTTCTTACCCAATGCCAATTTTATTCAACCTGTAGCCTTGACAAGGAATCTATTACGCAGAAACAATTCTGCCTAGATCGGAGCCGGTGTTATTTACTGCTCCCGTGAGCTAATTGGACGGAGGAGCTTCCATAAGATGCCATGGAGTTTTGGGCCTTCCGTCAATATTTTTGAAGGACAGGACTGCTGGAGAACCTGGTTCTTCTTGGAGTGTGATGAATATCTGCGATTTGGTATTACCGAGAAGCATCTGCCGCTCCTTACGAAGCCGTGTGCTGGGTTTGAGCCCTATAAATCAGGCACGAAAGTACTTTTGGAAGACGCGCCCTACTATCATAATGTCAAAGACTACCATCGGGTTTGTGGGCCATACGAAGTTATCGCTTTATCATCACTGCCCGACGGGGCACAACGGACTTTTCCAAAAATAGGTGATGTTATCGTTTATAAGGAGTCGCATCCGGAAATGGGCCCTTGGTTAGATCGCTCTGTGAAGCGACGAATTGATGGGATAGATATTAGCTACAGGCAGATGGCGTCAAAGTTTGGGTTTTTCCCATATCGGTTTGCTATCAGACGTGCAAGAAATTGGAAGGCAAGGCACGTGAAACATCTTCATGGTTGTCCTCTGTGTAGGTGAACGAAATTTTTAGAGACCAGGAGCTCAAGGCATAATTCCAAGAGACGCTTCGTTTGCATGTATCATGAGATGTTGAGGCTGAATACAACCTGTCGCCGGTCATTTTCTCTTCTGAGTGGCGCTGAGCGGTTTTGCATCGCGAATCGCAGAGGCGAGGGCACCGCAGTTGGAGAATAGCTGCGTTCCGTAGGGGGCTGGCGCTGTCGACGATGGCTTTGCGAAGCAGAAAGCCAGCTAGTTGCGCCGGCCAGCAGCGTGAGCCTTACTGCGGTCGAGCCGATGTGTGTGAACAGAGCAGGAAGGATCAGCGCTGTTAGTGGTGTGGTGATTAAACGGTTTGCTGAACGCTGATGGCTGACTGCTGAGAAGATAGGTTTGTTAGTCCGCTTCCGGCTCCGAGCTGCCGTGCTGGTGGGAGACCTTGTCTTCTTCAAACAACTCGGCCATTTCTTCGGCGATCACATCACCATCATCCTGAATGGCGATGAGAGGGATTTCTTTTCTCGCCTTGGGCGTGTCTTCCGGTAACGAAGGGTCCGGTTGTTTTGGCTTGTCGCTCATAGCATCAGTATACACCAACGGGGAGCACAGTGGCTGACTTATTCAAACGCTTCCAGCGACGATTTCTCCGGGAACTGCCGTTTGCAACTCAGGCAGGTCACGAAGTAATAGGCGTCTCGCACGGATATGGTGGCCCGGAAATCAAGGCTGACTCCCCGATGATTGCAGGCCGTGCAGGAAATCTCCTTTAAGCGAAACGGCACGTCCGGCTGTGTCCGGAGATAAAACTCCATATCGGTATGGACCGGGAAGGTATAGAAGCATTTCTTGCAGATGCCCCGCCAGTCGCCGTCGCTTCCCATGAACCGTTCATCGATGGCGAAGCTGGACTGTTTGCACACGGCGCATTGGACCGTGTTCAGGCGCCGTTCGACTTCTTGCTGAGTGATGGTGACCATAGGAGAAGAGCACTGTTCCCCAACGAACAAAGTCGAGTATAGCGGGTGGGGAAATGGAATCGCAACCGCCGGCATGACAGAGTCAATGAGAACGCTTGACGTCCAGTAGAGTCGCGATATACTGACAACGCGATGCATATGATTACGGACAATCTGCTGGTGGGGAGCATCGACGATGCGCAAGAGCCGCCTGAGGTGGTCGGCACACTGCTGCTGGTCGCTGAAGAGTTTACGATCACACCGGCTGCGTGGGTGGACTATCATCGGGTTCCCTTTCGAGAATTTGCCAAGGTCGATCCTGCCAAGCTAGCAGAAGCGGTGCAATGGCTTGAGCCACGCGCATCGAAAGGGCGGACGCTGGTCTGTTGTCGGGCAGGCATGGGCCGCTCCGTGTCCGTGATCATGGCCTATCTCTGTTGTGTGGAAGGCTGGACCTACGATGAGGTCTTGAAGTTAGTAATGGCTCGTCGGCCTGGTGCCATGCCGCTGCCGAATCTTCAAGTTGCCATTGAACAGGTCCGCCAACTTCGGCGCGCCGGTAGTTCCATCGTTTCTGGGTCATAATCCGTTCTTCTCGCTCCAATGCCGTCTTGCCTTTCCTTCGTCCTCGTGGCGTAATGCGTTCCTTCTTCCCTCTCTTAACCTGGTCGAATTATGCCCGAGCTTCCAGAAGCAGAAGTCGTTGCCCGGCAAATCCGTGCTCGTCTCCTTGGAGCACAGTTGAGGGATATATGGGTTGGACGTGCAGATATCGTACGGGAAGGGCTCGACACGTTGCCGTGGTATCGTGGTGTCGGCCTGCAGTCTGTGGAGCGATTCGGCAAGAGTGTCGCCTTGGGATTTGCGAACGACCGTGTCTGTCGCTACATAGTGGCCGAGCTTGGGATGACCGGACTCCTCCTGTTCCAGTCGACGAGGACGAAGCATCCGCAGCATGTCCATGTGAAGATGTTGTTCGAAGGCGCTCGTGAACCGGAATTACGATACTGGAATCCTCGTCGGTTCGGGCGGCTCTCGCTGTTGGATAGGCCGGGACTTGATCGGTATCTCACCCGCCGATTCGGACTCGATCCGCTCTCCGCGTCACAGCAAGACTTTGTGAGACTGTTGCAAGAGCGACGTGGCCGGCTCAAATCCCTCTTGATGCATCAACAAGTCATCGCCGGGGTCGGGAATATCTACGCGAATGAGATTCTCTTTAGAGCCGGTTTGCACCCGCATGTTCAGACCGGCAGGCTTTCGGCGGCCAGGGTTGAAAAGCTCTACCAGATCATGTGTGAGATCCTCCATGAGGCGATTGCCTGTGGTGGATCGAGCGTCCGAGATTTTTTTGCCCCCGATGGAACAGAAGGACAATACAAGCACAGGCACTTGGTGTACGGAAAAGAGGGTCAGCCTTGTCCCAATCACTGTGGCGGGATCATTCGACGGTTTCAGGGGGAACGGAGCGCATTTTTTTGCCCGCGATGCCAGTCTCTTCGGTCTACAAAGTAATGATCAGAAGAGAAAAACATTTATATTATCGATGCTTAGTAAAAATTAGGTTTAGGCCTTCCACGCTAGGCCTTTTGATCCGCTTCATTTTAGTCCCTCTGGTGCCTTGAGTCATCCCGCTGGTTTCCGCTACAATCCGGCTCCCTGATCGGCTGAGTTCACGACGAAGGAGAATTCGTATGGCTAAGGTTTTGGAAGGCCCCGGAATGGGGCTGATGAAGAAGTGGGGTATTCAGGTCCCCAATTATGTCGTCGTCACGTCCGCAGACGAACTGGCCAAGCTCGGACAAGCCAATGACTGGATGAAGAGCTCCAAGCTGGTGGCGAAGGCGCATGAGGCCCTCGGGTCGCGCTTCAAACTCGGTCTTGTGAAGGTCGGACTCGATCTCAATGGCGCGGTGGCTGCGACCAAGGACATGATCGGCCGCCAGGTGGGCAGCATTACCGTCTCGCAGGTCATCGTCTCTGAAATGGTCCCCCACAAAGAAGAATACTATTGCGCGGTGAAGTCCACTCGTGAAGGTGCCGAGATCCTCGTCGCCAACTGCGGCGGCATCGAAGTGGAGTCCAATTGGGAGCGTGTGAAGCGATTGTGTCTCGATGTTGGGCACACTCCTTCCCCGGACCAGCTTGAAAAACTCGCCAAAGACGCAGGGTTTACCGGCCCGTTGGCTAAGAAGATGGCGGATTTCTCCGGCAAGATGTTTACCTGCTTCGACAGTGAAGATGCGCAGTATCTCGAAGTGAATCCGGTCGTGACGCGCGAGAGCGACGGCGAGTTGGTCGCGCTCGATGCCGTGACGCTGCTGGATGGTGATGCCAAGTTCCGCCACCCGGATTGGAATTTTCAGTTTGCCGCAGAGTTTGGACGTGCCTACAGCAAGGATGAAGTGGAAGTCATGGCCGTCGACAGCAAGATCAAAGGATCCGTCAAATTCATCGAAATTCCGGGCGGCGATACGGCGATGCTGCCGGCCGGCGGCGGCGCGAGCGTGTATTATTCCGATGCGGTCGTGGCGAGAGGCGGCAAGCTGGCGAACTATGCCGAGTATTCGGGGGATCCCCCCGATTGGGCCGTTGAAGTGCTGACGGAAAAGGTCTGCTCGTTGCCCGGCATCAAGAACATCATCGTCGGCGGGGCGATTGCCAATTTTACCGACGTGAAGAAAACGTTTGGCGGCATCATCAATGGATTCCGCAAGGCAAAGGGCGACGGCAAGCTGAAGGGTGTCAAGATTTGGGTGCGCCGCGGTGGGCCGCGTGAAAAAGAAGGGCTCGATGCGATGCGTGCGCTGAAAGACGAAGGCTTCGATATCAACGTCTTTGATCGCAACACCCCTCTGACGGATATCGTCGACAAGGCGCTGCAAAAACAGTAACGAGGACTGAGGACTGAGTGAGAGAGAGTCTTTACTCGGCCCTCAGTCCTCAGCACTCAGTCCTAAAGGAAAAAGGGAAAGAGGAGATTCCGATGAGCATTCTGGCAAATAAAGACACCCGCGTCGTGATCCAGGGTGGCCAAGCCGGCGTCAATGCCGCCAGGCGTATGGCTGAATTTTGCTACCTGATTAAGAAACCGCTGAACGTCGAAGCGTTCGTCTATCCACCGGATGCCGGCAAAACCAACGAGATTCCCTACGGCAGCGGCCTCCTCGCGATCCCGGTCTACAAGACCATCGCCGAAGCGACGAAGAACCATACGACCATCAATACCAGCCTCGTCTACATTGGCGCGGACCGCGCGATGAAGGGTACGATGGAGGCCTTGGACGACAGTCACATCAAAGTCGTCTCGATGATTACCGAAGGGGTGCCCGAGAAGGATGCCAAGCTGCTCGGTGCCCATGCACGCAAGCTGGGGAAGATCTTTAACGGCCCCTCCTCGATCGGTATTATCTCCGCGGGGTCATGCCGGTTGGGTGTGATCGGCGGCGCGTTCGACAACCTCGTCCTTTCGAAGCTCTATCGTGAAGGCTCATTCGGCGTCATCACCAAGTCGGGTGGCCTCTCCAACGAGATCATCTGGATCTGTTCGCAGTTCGCGGACGGTATCACGACCGCAATCGGCATCGGCGGCGATGCCTATCCCGGTACCGATTACGTCAGCTATCTTGAAATGTTCGAGAACGATCCGCAGACCAAGGCGGTCGTCATCGTCGGAGAAATGGGCGGCGATCTCGAAGAGCGGGCCGCCGAGTGGTACGGCGCGAAGAAGCGCAGGGTGAAGCTGATCGGCGTCGTCTCAGGATTCTGCCAGGAAAGCTTGCCGAAGGGCATGAAGTTCGGCCATGCCGGTGCCAAGGAAGGCATGAAGGGAGAAGGTTCGGCCCGGTCAAAATCCGATGCGCTCAAGAAATCCGGAGCGTTGGTGCCTGCAACGTTCGGGGCGCTCGGTCCCGCAATCAAGGACACGTATCAGGAATTGCTCAAGTCCGGTGAGGTGAAGGAGCCGGTCGAACCAGCGGTCCTACCGCGGCTGCCGAAGTCGATCGAAGAGGCGATGAAGGCCGATGAAGTGATGGTCGCGCCGCTCATCCGCACCACCATCAGCGATGATCGTGGGGACGAGCCTTGTTACGATGGTTATCCGGCCTCCGAGCTCATCAACAAGGGCTATGAAATTCCACACGTCATCGGCTTGCTGTGGGATAAGCGACTGATCTCGAAGCAGGAAGCGGAAATCATCAAGCGCATCATGATGCTGTCGGCCGACCACGGGCCCTGCGTCAGCGGCGCCTATGCGACGATCCTCGCGGCTTGCGCGGGCATCGGCTTGTCGCAAGCGGTGGCCGCCGGCTTGATCATGATCGGGCCCCGTTTCGGAGGTGCGGTGACGGATGCCGGGCGCTGGTTCAAGTACGCGGTCGACAACAAAATGAATGTGGACGAATTCCTGGCCTACATGAAAAAGAATGTCGGCCCGGTGCCGGGTATCGGTCACCGCGTGAAGAGCCTGCGCAATCCGGACAAGCGTGTGAAAGAACTCGTGGGGTACGTCAAAAGTCTCAACATCAAGACGCCCTGCCTCGACTTCGCCTTACAGGTGGAGCAAGTGACGGCGGCGAAGAAGGACAATCTGATTCTGAACGTGGACGGCACGATGGCGGCCGTGCTCGTCGACTTGGGCTTCCCGGTCGACAGTTTGAACGGCTTCTTCATCCTGTCGCGCACGATCGGGTTGATCGGCCACTGGGTCGATCAGAAACGTCAGGACAGCCGCTTGATCCGGCTGTTCGATTATTTGGTGAACTACGCGGCGCCCAAACGACGGGAAGTTCCGCCTCTCAAATAAGTACTAACGAGTGCTGAGTCCTGAGTTGCGAGCCCCGTCTCAGCACTCAGCACCCAACACTCAGAACTCGAAGGAGTGAAGCCATGTCCATGGATCTAGCAAAGAAACTCTATGCCAAGATGCCGGATGTCTTCGCCAAGGCCAGGAAGAAGTTCGGCCGTGGCTTGACGTTGGCGGAGAAGATTCTCGTCGCTCACGCCGATAATTTCGATACCCAACATTGGGAGCGCGGGAAGGCCATGTTGGCGCTGCGCCCTGACCGAGTCGCCATGCAGGACGCGACCGCGCAGATGGCCGTGCTGCAGTTCATGCAGGCGAATAAGAAGAAGGCTGCTGTGCCGAGCACGATCCACTGCGACCACTTGATCCGTGCCGAGATGGGCTCGCAGAAGGACCTGGCGCGTGCCTTAGATGAGAACAAGGAAGTCTATAACTTCCTTGCATCGGCCGCGAAGAAGTACGGCATCGGATTCTGGAAACCGGGAGCCGGGATCATCCACCAGGTTGTGCTGGAAAACTATGCCTTTCCAGGCTGCCTGATCATCGGAACTGACTCGCATACGCCGAATGGTGGCGGGTTGGGTGGCTTGGCGATCGGTGTC
>JBKKBQ010000250.1:0-8169 GCA_046714015.1 Nitrospira sp. | reverse complement strand
TCATCGAAGAGGCCAAAGAGGAATCGATCAACACCATCCTCGAACATGGGCAGCTGAAGAAAACAGGAACCTGCCGTGTCTTGATTGCGGCCGGTTGTTTGGCCCAGAGGTATCAAGGAGACTTGTTGAAGGAGTTACCGGAGTTGGATGCGGTGGTCGGCACCGGAGAGTTCGGCAAGATCGCGGAGATTTGCCGAGACCTGTTGGCTCCTAACAAACGGCATCGACGTCTCTGGATCAGTCAACCTCCCTATCTCTACGATGAACTCGCACCTCGCCTAAGGCTTGGCAAACAACATAGCGCCTATGTGAAAATCGCCGAAGGATGCAACCGCAATTGTACCTTCTGTGCGATTCCGTTGATGCGCGGGAAGCAGCGCAGCAGGCCGGTGGAATCCATTGTTGCTGAAGCGCGCCAGCTCGCCGCTGAAGGGGTCAAAGAGATCAATCTGATCTCTCAAGATACCATCAATTACGGGGTCGATCTCGGTCTTCGCCAAGGCCTCGTCCAGCTGCTTCGTGAGTTGGTGAAGGTTGAGACACTCCGGTGGATCAGACCATTTTACCTGTACCCCCAGCAAGTCACGGATGATCTGCTCGACCTCTACGCCGGAGAGGAAAAGATTACGAAGTACATCGACATGCCGCTTCAACATATCAATGATCGCATGCTCAAACGCATGCATCGGCTGGGCGATCGCGCTGCCATCGAATCTCTCGTCGATCGCATCCGGACCAGGATTCCCGCGGTGACCTTTCGGACGGCCTTTATTGTTGGCTTCCCCGGCGAAACCGACGCCGCCTATGCCGAGTTGCTGGACTATGTGGAACAGGCCGAGTTCGACCGGACAGCAGTGTTTCATTATTCGGACGAGGAAGGGACCGGAGCGGCCGACTTGAAAGACAAAGTCGAGCGGGAAGTCATGGATGAACGTCGTAACGCCCTCCTCTCCGTTCAGGAATCCATCTCAGCAGCCAAAGGCCGGGCCAAAGTCGGCGCCACCATCGACGTGCTGGTCGATGGACGATCCGAGGAAACGGAGCATGTTCTGGAAGGACGCCACGAAGGGCTCGCCCCTGAAATCGACGGTGTCGTCTACATCGACGAAGGCCAGTCTGATCTCAGACCACAGCACCCAGTGCGTCAAAAGGTTCTCTCTCCCACACCTGGTGATTTCTGCAAGGTAGAGATCACCGATGCCGCGGCCTTCGACCTCGTTGGACGCATCGTCACGCGCCCGGTTCGATGAGTGTGCCTCCTCATCCGTTCCGCTAGACCTATACCTCCTTCGCCCATGGAGTGAAGACCAATGACAGCGCAGAGGAAAGACTCGATTGTTCTCCTGATCCATTGCAAAGATCGCAAAGGCATCGTTGCGCGAGTGTCGGGATTCATTCACGATTTCGGCGGCAATATCCTTGACTCCGACCATCACACTGACGAGGACACGAACGATTTTCTCATGCGGATGGAATTTGCCACGGAGGGATTCCAAATCCCTAGCGGCGACATTCCAGGGGCCTTTGCCCCGATCGCGAAAGTGTTCGAGATGCGCTATGAGGTGCATTCGTCCAGTCGACGTACCCGTGTCGGCATGTTGGTGTCGAAACAAGATCACTGTCTGGCGGATCTGCTCCAGCGGCACCGACGGGACGAACTGCATATCGATATTCCCGTCATCATTTCGAATCACGATACCTGCGCGAGCTGGGCTGGTCTCTTCAAAATTCCGTTCGCCGTGTATCCCGTGACCAAAGAGACCAAGCCACAGCAGGAGCAGCAAGTTTTGACCGCCTTAAAAGAACATCGCGTGGAACTCGTCGTGATGGCTCGCTACATGCAGATCCTGAGCGCAGATTTTCTCGCACAAGTCGGCTGCCCGGTCATCAACATTCATCATTCCTTCCTACCGGCCTTTATCGGAGCGAATCCTTATCGGCAGGCCTATGATCGAGGCGTGAAGATCATCGGGGCGACCGCGCACTATGCCACCCAGGATCTGGACGAGGGGCCGATCATTGAACAAGACGTGATTCGCGTGGGACACCGGGATACGGTCGAGGATCTTGTGCGGAAAGGACGCGACCTGGAAGAAATCGTGCTGGCGCGAGCCGTGCGGCGGCACATCGAGCGGCGAGTGTTAGTCTACGGGAAAAAGACTGTCGTGTTCGATTGAGTCCTGTATCGCCACTCTGGTGGATCTGCAAGGGCAAGGGGATTGACATGAGCCTGCTCCCCTTGCCCTTTGGAGTAACTTTACCCCTTAAACTTTCGCGGATAGAAACAGTGCATTCCCTTGCCGATTGACGAGGATCAAGACGCGATCCCCCTTCTTCATGAGCGTCGATACTTTCTCAAAGTCCCTTACTGACCTGACCGGCTGCCGGTTGACCTCTCGGATGACATCACCTGGCAGTAACCCGGCCTTCTCGGCTCCGCTGTCAGGCTCAACCTTGGTTACGACGATTCCCTGAGTCTTACCTGTGAGGCCCAACTCTCGCGCGGTGGCCTGATCCAAATCCTCGACCGACAGACCGGCCAAGGCGTACTCGTTTTGACCGACTTCCGCCTGTGCCACTCGACTTTGGTCCGGCTGCTCGCCGACGCGCACGGTCACCTCACGTGCTCGTCCATCGCGAACCACTTTCAGCGGCACCTTGCTGCCGATCGGCGTCCTGGTGACGAGCCGCTGTAGCGCGACGCCGTCTTCCACCGAAATACCTTGATACTCGATGATCACGTCGCCCTGTTTGAGTCCGGCCTGGTCCGCTGGGCTGTCTTCCTTGACATCGCTGACTAGGGCACCTTTCGAATCCTTGATGTTGAAAGACGTTGCCAGATCCTGACTCAAGTCTTGAAGACCGATCCCCAGATACCCTCGGACCACCTTGCCGGTCTTGACCAAGCTCTCATAGATCGGCTTGGCCATCGTCGTTGAGACCGCAAAGCCGACTCCTTGATACCCACCCGTCTGAGAAAAGATGGCTGTATTAATGCCGACGAGCTCTCCTTTGGTGTTCACCAGTGCACCACCTGAGTTACCGGGATTAATCGCGGCATCCGTCTGAATAAAGTCTTCGTACTGGGTGATCCCCATATGGCCCCGGCCAACAGCGCTCACGATCCCGAGCGTCACGGTGGAATTCAACCCGAAGGGATTGCCGACCGCCAAGACATACTCACCGACCTGCAGTTGCGAAGCATCGCCCCATGGTATGGCGGGAAGACTGCCGGCGTTGATCTTGACCACAGCGAGATCGCTCTTGGGGTCAGCTCCGATAATCTTGCCCTTGAATTCCCGCTTGTCAGGAAGAGTGACGCTAACTTCATGAGCCTTGGCGATCACATGATTGTTGGTCAAGATATATCCATCTGAAGAAATGATGACGCCCGACCCTTGCCCTCTCCGAGGCCCTCGATGTTCAAAAGGGTCAGCTGGCCCCCGCCCACGAGGCCCGAACGGTCTTCCGAAAAACTCTTCCATTCGGTCGCGGAGCTCGTCAGGAGCAGAGAATCCGTCCGACACCCTCTCCGTCATGACGGTGGTGATGTTGACGACCGCGGGAGTGACGTGTCTTGCGACTTCCGTGAAACCGTTCGTGGAAGTTGTGATAGCCGCAGCCGCTAGAGTTGAAGTCGGGGCACTGGATGCCTGGGGCGCACTGAACGAGTACCCTCCCCAAACCAGGGCCCCGCTCACGAGACAGACTCCGATCGCGGAACCGACCTTGCCAGGCAGGTGTGATGACATATGTCCTCCATGGAGTTTTGAAGCCGGATGATCCAAAACCTACTAAATGCGCTATGCCGGATAAACCACCTTATCGACAAGAAGGTAACTATCGGTGATGAGAGGGAGATTAATCGGGGATTAAACTTCGCTAAGCAGCGGGACGAGCGAGCGGTAGCACAACGGTGAAGGTTGATCCCTGGCCAAGATCGCTTTTGACTTCTACCCGGCCCTTGTGCAGCTCCGTGATCCAGGCACAGATGGCGAGGCCGAGACCCGTCCCCTTCTTTGTGTGGCCTCGGGCAACGTCGGTGCGGAAGAAACGTTGGAAAATCTTCTTGTGATCGGAAGGGGCGATGCCGATCCCATGGTCCGTGACCGACAGTCGGGCTTCTCGACCGTCATTCAACAGCGCGATCTCGACCTTCCCACCCGGATGCGAATACTTCATTGCATTTTCGACGAGATTGAGCAGCAGTTCACGAAGCCGCAAGTCGTCACCCTGCACCACCACCGGCATGACGGTTCCCAGCAGGACTTCGATATTGCGGTCCTGCGCGAGCAGCTTGGCCTGACGATGAATATCCTCCACCAGGGACTCCATCGCCACAGGCAGCGACTCCACTTTGACTTCACCCATGTCGGCACGCGAGAGGAACAACAGTTCGTCGACGATGCGAGTCATGCGATCGATCTCTTCCAAATTGCTCTCAAGCACCGACTGATAGTCTTCGAGCGGCCGAGGCCGCCGCAGCACCAGGTCCGTTTCGCCTTTCATCACGGTCAGAGGAGTCCGCAACTCATGCGACGCGTCGCTGGTGAATTGACGGATTTGGCGAAAGGAGGTATCCAGCCGGCCGATCATGTTGTTGAAGGTGGCGGCCAGTCGTCCGATTTCGTCGTGAGCCGCCGGCATGCTGAGGCGTTGACTCAAATCCCCCGCGGCAATGCGTTGCGCGGCAAGGGTGATCTTATCGACAGGACGTAATGCTCGTCCTGCCAAGAACCATCCCCCCGCGAGAGACACCGCGAGGGCGATAGGGATTGCCACCAGGAGCAGAATCAGGAATCGATGGAGGGTCTCTCCGACCGATTCCATCGACGTACCGACCTGCACGATGTACAGGAGATTACCTTGATACACGATCGGCACGGAAATCAGCCGCAACGGAGGCTCCTTGGGATACTTGGCCGACTCAAAAATACTGTGTCCGGCAAACGCGGCATCGAGAGCGGTCCGACTCAGCGGAACTTCATGTTGTTTGATATTCGGAGAACGGATCGTGATCGTGCCGGAAGGACTGAAGATCTGGAAGAACTTATCGATTCGCGTCAGTTCGGGAAATTGCGAGAGCAGTTCCTCTTCGTTGATCAGTGGAAGAAATCCCCGCTCTTCGAGCGACCGCACCGCCGTCGTGGCCGTGTCTTCCAACGATTCATCGACTGTGTCGCGGAGATTTCTCGCCGTGATGGCGTACAGAACCACGGAGAAAATGATCAAGACCAGAGCGAGGGCGGTTCCGTACCAGAGGGTCAGCCGAACACGTAGCGGCATAGGTCACCTCCTGGTCGCTGATGGCGAAATGATACCGTCGCAGAGCCTTCTTGTCGGTTGAGCGTATCCGGAGCCGGTGCACCAGAGCGATGATGGCTTCGGCATCGTGCTAGTCGGCCTTCAGCATATACCCGCTACCGCGAATGGTATGGATCAATTTCTTGGTTCGGCCTCGATCGATTTTATTCCGGAGGTAGTTCACATAGACATCGATCACGTTGGTGAAGGTATCGAAATCTTGATTCCACACATGTTCGGAGATCATGGGCCGGGTGAGAACACGGCCGGTGTGACGCATCAGATATTCGAGGAGGGCATACTCTTTCAGAGTCAAATCGATGCGTTGGCCACCCCGAGTTACATCACGGGTCGCCGGGTTGAGCATCAAATCATCCACTTGTAGAATTCCTGGGCTTTCGGATGCTCCACGCCGCAACAGGGCCCGAACGCGCGCTAAGAGTTCATCGATCGCGAACGGTTTGGTCAGGTAATCATCTGCACCGGCATCCAGTCCTTTGACCCGCTGGTCGATCTGGGATTGCGCCGAGAGGATCAGCACCGGTGTGTGGATCCGTTCGCGCCGGATATTCTTCAGCACATCAAGACCGGACATGGAAGGCAGCATCACGTCGACGACCAGGAGGTCGTAGTTGGTCGCCAGGGCCATCTCTGACCCTTTGGCTCCGTCCTCACAGAGGTCGACGGCATAGCTTTCTTCTTCAAGCGCCCGCTTAATGAAACAGCCGACTTTGGTTTCATCTTCTATGACAAGGACCCGCATACACACTCCGATAAATGTTGATCAGCGGCGTGATTATACCAGACCGATGACTGTGAATCTTGGAGCTTATAGATGGTCTCGATCGCTCACGAAGCCGGGACTAGGTCGAGTCGCCTGGGAAGGTCTGTTCGAGAGAGGTAATCATGGGCTTGCCGTCGCGGATGGTGAACACCAGCGTTTCTTCGCCTTCCGTCTTGAATTCACGATTGGCCTGCCGAAGCGTCTCCGTCGACTTGAAGGAGACTTTCGCGCTCCGCTCATCCGCGGCCAACGACACAGACGTATTCGTGCGAGTGAAGTCGTTGGCGCTGGGAAAGGCGAAACTCATGGCGAGGGTCTTCCGGTAGTCTTCCCGCGTCAACATGGCCGTTTGTTGTTGTGGGCCTTGTTTCAGATGAATGGTGATGGTCGCGTCATGAGTAATGTGGCGGAGGATGCCGTCGACATCCTTTCGTCGAACAGCCGCGTCGAGTGCGTCGAGAAGAAGGTCAATCCCTTCGCGCGTCAGACGGACATCACCCTGGAAGGGCTTCGACTGCGAATCCGTGAGAATCACGTTGGGCTGACTCGTCGGTAATTGGGGAGCCAGAAACTTGGTTATCAGACTTTGGTTCTTGAAGATCATGTATCCGATGACCACGGTGGTACCGAGAACAAGCGTAATGATGAGAGCCTTTACCATCGAGAAGGGCTTCGGCGATCCCTTCTCCGCCTTTTCATCGGGGCCCTGTTTCGTGGCGATCATGGGTCAGCTCTCCAGACAGGAGATATGAGGTACCATAGCGCGAATAATGTGAAAATCAATCAAAGCCTGCCGCTTTGCAAGACGGCGTACCCCGCGAAATACTTGCCGAGCCTGGCGACTGCTTCGACAAGACCTCCTCGCAACAGGGCGATTGTCATGACCACAATGAATTCATCTCCGGAAACAAGTTTAGTCTCTTGGAAAAGAAGCGGCCAGCGTGGTACGCTGCGAGATTGACAGGGGTACCACTCAATCCATCCGCTTCAAACTAAACAGAGGGTAGCCGACTCCATGACTACTCAGAATTGGCTCCAACCGACTGACGACTTTATTCATCGGCACCTTGGTCCCACCAGGGCCGATATTCAAGAGATGCTGGCCGCATTGGGCCTACTCTCGCTCGAGACGTTGGCCGATGCGGCCATTCCCCCTGACCTTCGTTTTCATCGATCCCTGGACGTTCCGGCCGGCGACGGCGAGCAAGCCGTTTTGGCTCGCCTGAAAAGCATCGCGTCCCACAATAAGGTCTATCGATCGTTGATCGGCATGGGGTACTACGATTGCGTCACCCCGGGAGTGATCCAGCGAAACATTCTAGAAAATCCGGCATGGTATACGCAATACACCCCATACCAAGCCGAGATCTCACAAGGCCGGTTAGAAGCGCTCGTGAACTTCCAGACCATGGTGGCCGACCTGACTGGTCTGCCGCTGGCGAATGCGTCGCTGTTGGATGAAGCGACCGCTGCAGCCGAAGCGATGGCGATGTGTTACACGATCGCTCGCCACGCAGGCGATGCACGAAAGGAATTCTTTGTCTCGCGCGACTGCCATCCACAGACCTTGGCGGTATTGCAAACCAGAGCCGAGCCTCTGGGTATCGTCATCACGACCGGGGTCGCCTCGTCCGTTGATTGTTCGCGTCCTCAGCTGTGCGGCATGCTGTTGCAGTACCCGGCTACGGACGGCTATGTGAGTGATTTCAGCGCATTAGTCACGCAGGCTCATGAGGCCGGTGTTCTCGTGGCGGTTGCGACTGATCTGCTCGCCCTGACCTTGCTTCGCTCGCCCGGGGAATTCGGTGCCGATATTGCCGTCGGTTCGACACAACGCTTCGGCGTTCCGATCGGTTTCGGTGGACCCCATGCCGCGTTTCTCGCCACCAGAGAGGAGTACAAACGACAGGTACCGGGTCGCCTGGTTGGCGTCTCAAAAGATGTGACCGGCAAACCGGCCATTAGGCTTTCACTTCAGACGAGGGAACAACACATTCGACGGGAGAAGGCCACCAGTAACATCTGTACGGCTCAAGTCTTGTTGGCCGTCATGGCCGCCATGTATGCGGTGTACCACGGAC
>JBKKBQ010000249.1:0-4206 GCA_046714015.1 Nitrospira sp. | reverse complement strand
TGTGTTTGGCAAAGTCATCCGGCACGCCAGGTGAATCAGGAATCCCCAATGTCGCCAGCCCTGACCCCGCTTTGGCCAATAGATAGTCGCCGTGCCCGTGGTAGCACCCCTCGAATTTCATGACCTTGGTACGTTTGGTGAACCCGCGGGCTACCCGGATCGCGGACATAACCGCTTCCGTTCCGGAACTGACAAGCCGGAGCTTTTCCATCGACGGGAAAGCGTTGCGAATTTCTCTGGCCAGCGACACCTCTAGTTCCGTCGGTGCTCCGTAACTCGTGCCACGTCCAGCCGCTTTCTTAATAGATGCGATGACCGCCGAATGAGCATGTCCCAGGATCATCGGCCCCCAGGACAGCACATAGTCGATATAGATGTTGCGGTCCACGTCATAGAGCCGCGATCCTTTGGCTCGTGCGATAAAGCGTGGTTGTCCGCCAACCGAGCGGAAGGCTCGGACAGGGCTATTGACGCCACCGGGGATGAGTTGCTGAGCCTCGGTGAAGAGCTTGGCAGAGCGGGATGTTCTCATAACGGGGGCGCACCCTATCACGCAGGGCGAGAGCCGGTCAAGAAACTCGTTGTTGTGCGATCTGTTCGGACGTACGCCGTTCGCGATCAAAAATGTCGTAAGAGATACAGTATCTATGGATATAGATACAGTGACAGGATTCGAGATTCAGCTGGAAGTCGAAATTCTCGCTTGTTTTCGTCCTGGTCTCTGTTTTGGCGTGACGGCGCGATTCTTGCTGTAAGTATTTAGATCATAGAAGGAAATCGAGCGTGATATGCAAGTCATCTGCTCATGGTGCCGTGGAGAAGGTCGGGCCGGACTTGTCGGAGAAAAGGCTCCCCTCGAAGATCGCCGAGAGACGCATAGTATCTGCAGCGAGCATGAGAAGGCGGTACGAGATCGATGGACCGCGTGTCAACGGACCGTCAATTCATGCCGACCGTCCGGCGAGAGCCTGAGGGATCAGTCCTCGCGTATTCGACGGGTGATGGGATCGGTCGTGCGGTTGTATGTTGGATTGAGGGGTCTTGCCCCAAAGATTCGCCTCTAGTGCCTCCTCACCGGTGCCACCTCTTCCAGTTCATCGAAGCAGGTCTTATTTTCTAGCCCGCTTGGTTGAACGTTTCGGGCCGGGTTTCGTCTTGGGTGTCTTCGACTCGGTAGAGGCGAATTCCTTCAGCTCCCAGTGTTTCCGCTTCGATTTGTCCTGCTCGGTGATGACAAAAACGACATGGAATGGGGCGCACCGACCGTCGGCGGTGTGTCCATTGCTCCAGGCTTCGCCGGCGTCGTCGAGGACTTCCAGCAGTGTTTCGTACTCTTCTTCGGCCTCAGGAAGCACAGCTTGTGTGTCGGTAATGAGTACAATGTATCCTTTCGCCGGCAGCCACTCCAAATCGGCCAGGCACTCTTCGAGCGCGTCCCAGTTGTGTCCAAAGTAATCCGGAAAGGCGAGTGCCCGTGCGAACTCACCGAAGAGACCCGCTGGAGTTCGGCATTGCTTCCCCTGGATGGTACGCACGGCAAATCCCGGTGGTGTTTTCACCAATGTCGAGGCTGAGGTCCCTCGAGGGACGACAAGAAGAGCCGACCAGGGAGGCGTGGCATTGCACAAATGCGTCTGCAAGGTAGGGTTTCCCGCCATAGAAATATTCGTCAGTTAAGGGGGACAAACGTTCGGTAGTGATCCACGGTGTAATAGGCTTTCCCGGTTCCCTGCTCGATGACGATGCGCTCGGCATCGCGCCCGCGGCCTCGTACCTTAGGATTCACATCATACTCCCGATAGGAGCCTCGTGGAAGACGTCGTTCTCGGTTTTGGAAGTCACGCCCTCCGATGTAGCCCGGGAGCGGTCTCCCACCTCGTTCGTCAAGTTGTTTGAGCAGATCGTAGGCTTTCTGGGGAGGTGTTGTGAGCGAGGACGGCTGCTCGATGTGACCAGGCGAGCTGAAGAGGGTGTCGGCCTTCAGAGGTCCGTCGCCGAGGTCGGCAGCGGTGGTTGAGACCGAGGACACAAGACTGAACGCGCACAGCAAGCTGATAAAAAACCCGATGAGCCAAATTCGTCCCCTTCGAGGTGTGAACACAGGCGCTTCTTCCTTGGCAAGACAGTGAACTGAATGGCGACCGTAGCATTCTCTTTTCAAGAAGGTCAAACAACGCAGGAGCCATCACATCGTTACCTGGATGTATCCAGCCCCGTTTGCTAGAATGAGCTGGCTGAGGTGTGCACTTGAAGCCCGCAGGTGTCTGACGTAGGTCTATGGGTCTTCGTGCGAGCCTAGGCGCTGTGCATGACGTCCATCCGTTTAGACGTGTGATTCCTTTGCCCAGGTACCTCATCCATTACCTTGTCGCTCTGGCGGTCCTCGCTCTGGCCGTTACTTCGAACGCACAACTGAATCCGAGCGGTTCGATGAGGCGGTCTCCGGCGGAAGTCGTGAAGCGGTATGTTCTTTTGGACCAGAAGGGGGCTCGTTTAGACGCTCCGTCATTCGACACCGTGGTCCCCTATATTGATTGGAGAGAAGAACCGGCATGGGGCCGTGTCGTCGTCATTCAGAAAACAACCGTTCAGGAGGACTATCGAAAATGGGAGATCCTCAATAATCTGGAAGTGATCATTCCGGTCACATTTCACATCCGGGGGGCGGTCTATCTAGAAACCGCCACCTTCGTGCCTGAGGACACGACGGAAGAGGTTCGCTTTCATGTGAAGGTGGTGGGGAACTATTGGCGTATCGTGTCGCCGGTCATCCCTCCTCACGTCGGGCTGAAACGGATGGTGAGCTTCGCGCGAGAGGCGGAAGCCCGTGAACAGGACGACGCACAACGCATCATGCTCACCGCCCTTATTGATTCCCTGCGAAAGGCTGAGTAATGGCTAAGATCTCTGTGGATTTGATGATTTTTGACTTGGACGGTACGCTGATCGAGTCGAAGTGGGACATCGCACAATCCGTCAATTTCACCTTGGCCAAGCTGGGATTACCTGAACGCCCCATTGAAGAAATTTTCGGTTTTGTCGGTGATGGCGTCAAGCGGTTGCTGCGTCTTGCAGTCGGGGAGGGCAATCAGCCCAGATTCGAAGAAGCGCTAAAAGTTTTTCGAAGCCATTATCTTGAACATTGCTTGGACCGGACGACGTTCTATCCAGGCATCGAACCGATGCTGCAACATTTTTTTTACAAAGACAAAGTGATTGCGACCAACAAATCGATCGAATACACCCGTGTGATCTTGAATGGGTTGGGTCCGCAACATTTCCTCTACATGGTGGGTGGGGACAACGGGTTTGGCCTCAAGCCGGAACCGGGGATGTTAGTCCACATTATGGAGAAAGTGGGTGCCTCGAAAGAGCGGACGATCCTCGTCGGGGACAGCACGAATGATATCAACGGAGGACACAACGCCGGTATTCGTGTTTGTGCTGTCGGGTATGGGATGGGCAATCGAGAGAAGATGGCAGCATGTCAGCCCGATTGGTTCATTGAAAAACCAGAACAACTTATGGAGATATTCGAATGACATCCATATTAAGGCTGAGGTGTAGGTTGAGTGAAGATCGTGTCCGCAGGCGAGACACAATCCCGATTTTTTGCCCGATTTCTTGTTTGGGCGTCATCCTGATCCTTCACCTCAACCTTGGGCTACTCTACGCTGCCACGCCGAGTCTTGCTGAACGGGTGATCGAGCATCGGCTGGCAAATGGGCTGACCGTTCTCATGGTCGAACGACATCAGACGCCTGTCGTCTCCATCAACATCACCTTCGCGGTGGGCGGGATCAATGAGCAGGTCGGCCAAACCGGTCTCGCACATCTCTATGAGCATATGGCCTTTAAAGGTACGCGTGTGGTCGGCACGAAAAATTATGACAAAGAAAAACCGATTTTGGACGAACTTGCGCTGGTCGGAACCGAGCTCGACCAGCGCCAGCGTGACGTGGCCACCAAAGGGGATGGTGCGACGGCTCAAGAGCGAGCCGCCATCGAGTCTCTTCAGAAGCGTGTTCTGGACCTGCAGACTCAAGCCGCTCAGTACGTTGTCGGGAATGAAATGGCGCTGTTGTACCAGCGGCATGGCGGTGTGGGACTCAATGCCTCGACAGGCAAAGATGTGACGCGGTACGTGATCAGTCTACCGTCCAATCGACTCCCGTTGTGGGCCGCGATTGAATCGGATCGGATGGC
>JBKKBQ010000248.1:0-7155 GCA_046714015.1 Nitrospira sp. | reverse complement strand
CTACACCAGACCGTGGCTTCCGTCGGGCCGTATTCATTGTACAGTGTGGCCTGGGGCAGGAGCTGATAGTGTCGTCGCACGAGTTCAAGGCGCAGGCTCTCTCCAGCAGTAATGACGACACGAAGCGATTCCAGCTGAGCACTTGACGCCTCGCCCAGCACGGCGTGGTACAAAGAAGGGACCCACACGATGTGTGAGATCCGATGGTGCTTCATGAGCGCAGCAAGCTCCGTTGGGTCGCGATGGGCGGTCTCTGATGGAATGACCAGTTCCCCTCCCTGCAGCCACGTCCAAAAGATGCCTGTCACAGACCCATCAAAGGCCAGAGAGAAGGTCAGCAAGAACCGGGATACCGGGTCCGGGTAATACTGAAGTCTGGCCTGAAGAGAGGTCACCAGGCTGCGGTGTGTCACGGCCACACCCTTGGGCCGCCCCGTCAAGCCCGAGGTGTAGATGATATAGGCGAGCTGATCAGGAGAAACGGAAAGTGCGAGGTTCTCCTCCTCCGCGGCGCCCACGGTGGATGGAGACAGGGATTCCACCTCACAGATCTGGCCGCCATAGCTCTGTAAATGGGTACGGAGGTGCGCCTGGGTGAGCACGATGGACACGTGTGCGTCCTCCAGCATGAGCTGGAGGCGGTGAGCGGGGAAGGATGGATCTAGAGGAACATACCCGCCCCCTGCTTTGAGAATACCCAAGAGACCCACGAGGGCATCCACCGAGCGCTCGACACAGAGCCCCACCGGGAGATCGGTCCCGACCCCTAATTTCTGAAGCGCGTGCGCGACGCGATTCGCTCGCCGGTTCAGCTCTTGGTAGCTGATGGACTGGTGGCCGCACGTGACGGCGAGGGCATGGGGAGTCCGTTCAACCTGCGCCTCGATGAGCGCATGGATGCCGGAGGATGGCCGAGGGGGTTCGTCCCACGTCAGGTGAACGGTGTGTCTTTCCTCGGCGGTCATCAATGACAGTTGGTCAAGGCGGGCCTCAGGTTTCTTGAGAAAGTCCTCAAGCAGGATCTCCAGCTGTTCCAACATGCGGTCGACCGTCGAGTCGTCAAAAATCGTGGCATCATGGAGAAACGCCAAGTCCAGGCCGTCCACCTTGATGACGACCATCAACACAAGGTCGAGCTCCGACGCCGTCGGCTCCCAAGGGAGATGAGAGACCTCAAGATCTCTGACGGTGAAGGTGGACAAGGGGTCGTCTTCACATACGATCATCACGTTAAACAGTGGGGACAGCGACCGGTCGCGCTGTACCGACAGCGCCTCGATCACCTCTTCAAATGGGAGTTCCTGGTGGTCATAGGCCTCCACCACGACACGGCGGATCTGCTTCAATAGCTCGTGTCCGGTCAGCCCATCGGAAAGGTCAGCCCGCAACGCCACCGTATTGACGCAATAGCCCATCACATCTTCGAGCTCTCTCCGACGCCTACCGGCCACGATCGATCCAATGACGATATCCGACTCGTGTGTGTAACGATGTAGCCACGTCGCAAAGACGGCATACAGCACCATAAACGTTGTGACGTTCCGATGCTGACAGAAGCGATTGAGGCTGGCTGAAAGTTCTGGAGAAAGCGATCGTGACCGCACGCCTCCCTCGAACGTGCGCGCCCGTGGCCGTTGATGATCGACCGGTAGTTCAGCGGGAGGGAGGGCGCCGCTCAACTGCCGGATCCAGTAGGCTCGATGGACTTCACGGAGGCCTTGATCCAGTCTGGTTCTCTGCCAATCAGCATAGTCCGCATACTGCACGGTCAACGTGGGAAGGCGAACCCCGTGCACGTCACCACCGGCTTCCCACAGAAGGGCCAATTCCTTCCAGAAGAGGCGGAGAGACCATCCGTCGGCGATGAGGCGGTGAAATGTCAGCGCCAGGATATGCACATTGTGTTCAAGCGCGAGCAGGGTCACCCTGAAGAGCGGTCCCTGTCGTACGTCGAACGGCCGGCTCCTCTCCGTTCGTAGGAAGTGCCGTACCTGAATGTCTTGCTCCGCAGGGTCCAATGTATGGAAATCGTGCTGTCCTATCGTAACGATCGCCTCACGGGAGACGTCCGCGAATCCCTCACCTCGCTCCGATCCGAACCGAGTCCGAAGAACCTCATGACGACGGGCGATTTCCTGCACCGACCGTTCCAACACCCCGTGGTTGACCGACCCACGGATGCGCACGCTCATGGAAATATGGTTGATCGCGCTCCCAGGATGAACTTGCTCCAAGAACCATAGTCGCTGCTGAGAAGGGCTGAGCGGAATTCTGCCTTCCCTTGGGGATGCCGTGGGAAGCGGAACGAGAGGAATCCGCGTCCCACCGTCGCCTGCGTCCCCACGCCTCTCCGCGACCCGGTCCGCCTCATCCGGCCTCGTGCTCAGCTCACCGATCCGAACGGCCAGTTCAGACAAGATCGGACGCTCGAACAGCACACTGAGCGGGAGCTCGATGTGGAAGACATCCAGGATGCGCGCGACCACTTGTGCCGCCAGGAGCGAATTCCCGCCGAGTGCAAAGAAGTTCGCATGGCGATGCGGATGCGGTCCTCCCAGCACCTCGTGCCAGATATCGGCCAGCCCCGTTTCGAGAGCGGTTTGCGGACCCTCGTTCGATACTCCCTCGGTTTCTACGTTCCGATCGGAATCCAATGTGCTTACTCTCACGACGGCGAGTTGGCCGGACTCAAAGGCGGCTCGGCAGGCGCTCCGCTGAATTTTTCCGCTGGAGGTCCGTGGGATCGTGCCGGCCTTGATCAGCACCACCGTGTGGATTTCGAGTTCATATTCGTCAGCCAACGCACGACGGATGCCGCTCACCATGTCCGGCAGGTCGGACTCAGGCACCTGCTTCTCGATCTCATGGACCAGCACCACCCGCTCGCCGGTCTGGCCCTCCATGGAGAAGGCTGCGCCATAGCCTCGTCGCAAGCCGGGATGCGCGTGTTGGGCCGCCCACTCCAGATCATGGGGATAATAGTTCCGTCCACGCACGATGATCAGATCTTTGAGGCGCCCGGTCAGGAACAGCTCTCCCCGGTGGAGGAATCCCAGATCGCCGGTCCGTAAATAGGGACCCTCACCTGACTCATCGAGAGTGGCGTTAAATGTGGCGTCCGTGTCTTCCGGTTTGCCCCAGTAGCCGGCGCCGATCCCGGGTCCGGCCAGCCACACTTCTCCCACCAGGTCTGGCGGGCACTCGCCGTGCGTCGTCGGATTCACAATCTGTACGTGCGTTTCTTCGAGAGGCTCCCCGCATCCGACCAACGTCCGAGTTCCTCTTTCCGACGCTGGAGACTCCTTGACGATCGAGTTAGCCAACGCGTCGGCCTCAACATGCAAGAAGCTCGGCTCCGCTCCGGCCCGCTTCATCGTCACCAGCAGCGTGGCTTCAGCTAGCCCATAGGCCGGGGCAAACGCCGTTCGCCGGAAACCCCATGGCCCAAAGGTGTCGATAAACTGCTCAACCGTATCCGGATGGATGGGTTCCGCGCCGCAACTGGCAACCATCCACCTGCTCAAGTCAACCCGCCACTCTTTCTGTTGCCGCACAGCCCTGAGACAAGCCTCATAAGAAAAATTCGGTCCCCCGCTGTGGGTAATCGCAAATCGAGACACCGCTTCGAGCCAACGTAATGGCCGCCGGAGAAACGTGACGGGTGATATCAGATAGGCAGGAATACCGGCATAGAATGGAGCAATGATTCCGTGCAGTAACCCATAGTCATGGAAATAGGGCAACCAGCAGAGCGACCGGCTGCTGTCCGACACTTCTCCGGCCAGACTCAAGGCCCTGCAGTGAGCGAGCACGTTCCCATGGCTGATCATGACGCCGCGCGGAGTGGCCGTCGACCCGGAGGTATATTGCAAATAGGCAAGGGCGGTGCTGTGAGGCCGTGGCAACTCAACCGAATCAACTGAATGGTAGGGTTGATCTGTTGCCATCCACGTGATCGGACCTGCCTCCTTGGCTAGGGAAAGCTCCGAAGACAGGGTCGTGATACTTGAAGTCGTGAGTGCCAGCGATACCTGGGCATCCTCGATAATGCTGCGCAGTCTGGGCAGGCCGGATTTCCCCCTGATGGGGTCGGGAGCTGGAGCGGGAACTGGTACGAGACCGGCACAGGCACAGGCCCAAAAGGCGCATGCGGCATCAAATCCCTGAGGGTAGAGCAGAAGGGCTTTGGTTCCTGGTGGAACCGCTCGTGCGAGACGGCCGGCAAGCGAACGCACGGTGCGTTCGAGTTGCGCATAGGTCAGCTGACTCTCAATTTCGAGGTTGTCACGAATATGAGCATAGGCAAGCTCATCCGGCTGATGGCGGCATCGATGCTCGAAGAGATCAGGGAGGTTGTGGATCGTCCGAGGAGGAAGTTTATACATGGATGCGAGACACAGACTGTCCCCTGAACAGCTACGGATAGCCGCTATCGGCTATCCGTCTGCCGATGAGTACAAAAGTAGGATGTTTGGTCATTATTGGAAAGAAATTCTCGCTTTCCGGCCAGTTCAGATAGATATCGACCACCGTGTACTGGGGCGAGCCGTCAGGCCCGCACGAGGAACTTCCCCCTAGGCTTACGCACTGGTCACACCTTGCACTAAGGGCTGTCGCATCTTGCGCTAGTGGACGAGGAGGCCCCGGGGTATTTGTCACCAGTTCTGTCCCCTATTCTCCGCACCATCCTAATAAAACCGTCTAACCAATTGACGAATAACGAGAAAAATCTCTAGATATATCAGGAGGCAATGGCACACTCATCGCAAGGTTTTATCGTCGAGGAAAGAAAAGATGCGTATTACTGCACGAACGGTGGTATTCAGCGCACTGTTAGCCGGCCTGGCGGGACTCGGGTTCAGCAATCTTGGAGTGAAAGAACTTGCTGTCACAACAAAGGGCGGCGATCCAGTCAGTGGACGGGAAATCTACGTGAACACCTGCATCCGTTGCCACGGAATCGACGGGAAAGGTGCGCTCGGAATCAAGCTGGTTCCGCCTCCGGCCGACCTCACCTCGCTCGCCGTTCAGAGTCGGCTTGACGGGACCCTGTTTCGATGAATTCACGAAGGCAAACCGAATACCGCCATGGGTGCGTGGAAACATTCTCTCTCTGATGAAGAAATTTGGGATGTCTTGGCCTATGTGCGCACGATGGCCGTCGAGTCGAGCGGGCAACCGTAAAGACGAATTCAATAGGCGGAAAAAGGCTCATATCCGAATGTTGAGAGATGATCATCACTCTCCGTTGTCCAACTCGAAAAAGTGAGGTCTCGTTCATGGGCAGAAGCACGGTTGCAAGCGTCGCCTTGATAACTGCGCTGTTGGTGACGATCAGTTGCGTTCCACCTACGCGGGTGACGGGGAATGAGGAGGCTGCTGGTCGTCCAAGCGAGGAGTCGACAGTCAACGCGTTGTTTGCCCCGCCATCGCCTGAAACGATTCCGGGTGATCTGAGAGGCGAACAGATTCGACTCGGCTACAAGATGATCGTCGACACACAGGAATATGGGAAACGGTATGTTGGGAACGCGCTCAACTGCACCAATTGTCATTTGGATGCGGGGCTCAATCCCAATTCCGCATCCTTCGTAGGAATCTCCATCCTCTATCCACAGTATCGTGAACGTGCCGGCCGACAGATGACTCTGGCCGATCGAATCAACGAGTGTTTCGAACGAAGTCTGAATGGGAAGCCCTTGCCGCCCGACAGTGTGAAACTGACGGGCATCGTCGCCTACATCGAATGGCTGTCGCAGAATATGCCGCCCGGCAGTGCCGTCCCGTGGCGGGGAATCCCGCGCCTCACCTCAACCCATCCACCTGATCCTCTCAGCGGCAAGAAAGTGTATGAGAAGCAGTGTCTCTTCTGCCATGGCTCCGATGGGCAAGGGACGTTGACGGCGCCGCCCCTATGGGGGCCGCGTTCGTACACCATCGGTGCAGGAATGGCGCGGATCAGCGTAGCGGCCTCATTTATCAAGGCCAACATGCCGCGAGGCTGGGGGTGGACGATGACGGACGATGAAGCCATCGATGCTGCGGCTTATATCAATACCCAGCCTCGACCGGACTTTCCCGACAAGATCCATGATTGGCCGAAGGGGGGCAAGCCGGCGGATGCACCCTACTGATACGAACGTGAAGCGTTACGCGTGAAGTGTAACTCGTCAGTCAGGTCAATCGAGAGTTGCGAGTTCCATGTTTCAGGTTTCGGGCATCCGTCTCCATGACTTGAAACATTAAACTCGAAACCGTGGCTGAGCGCGACCGGAATATGATGTTCTGATTTGCAGAAACTAGGAGGTCTCGCATGGCAACTGACGGCGAATCGGCTGGGAAGTCAAAAGACCGCAAAGAGCGACCAGAGACGGCGGACATTGGCGATCTTGTGAAGCATGCAAAACACACGGATGTGAACGAGTTGGAAACGATTCCCACGAAGGTGCCGCGGGAGGGAGACGGTTACTTGCCTTCGAACCTCGTATCCAGCGGGACGGCATTAAAACAAATCGGGGACCCAGGCTCCACCCTGACCGAGGATGATCTCCGTAGGATCAATACGAGGAAGGGCCTCATTCAGCTGCTGGAAAATAGAGGGGTCGATATTCAGGAGGTACGCAAGAGACTGCTGTACGAGCATGAGTTGAGACAGTTACAAGTGGAATTGGTGAAGTTTCAACGGTGGGTACAAAATACGGGAGCACGGATCGCGATTCTGGTCGAAGGACGAGATGCGGCGGGAAAGGGTGGCACGATCCGCCGGTTCACCGAACATATGAATCCACGTGCGATGCGTGTTGTGGCGTTACCGAAGCCGACCGACGAAGAACGAGGCCAGTGGTATTTCCAGCGCTATATCCGCCAACTGCCGAACAAGGGTGAGATCGTGTTCTTCGATCGCAGCTGGTACAACCGTGCAGTCGTCGAGCCGGTGATGGATTCTGCACCAAGAAGGAGCATCAGCGCTTCTTGCAACAGGTTCCCGAATTCGAGCACATGCTCTATGAAGATAAGGGGAAGGAAGAGGCCCAGATCAGGTTGAGCCCAGATCCGAACGTGGTCACTCGATTCCACCGCAAGATGGTGGAACTGGACCTGTAACGTCGGAAGGCAGTCGGCACCGCCACCGAAAGGAACAACAAGATGAAGACG
>JBKKBQ010000247.1:0-3469 GCA_046714015.1 Nitrospira sp. | reverse complement strand
GCCCTCCGGTTCAATACAGCCATCTCGCAGATGATGATCTTTACCAATGAGATGACGAAGGCCCAGCAACGGCCTCGATCGGTGATCGAGCCGTTCGTCTTGCTGCTCTCGCCGTTCGCGCCCCATGTCGCCGAGGAACTCTGGGGTACGCTGGGGCACCAGCCCAGTGTCTCGCAGCAGCCTTGGCCGATCTTCGATCCGGCATTGACGGTGAGCGACCGCATGACCATTCCCATTCAGGTCAACGGGAGGCTCAGGGCCAAACTTGATATCGCCGTTGACACGTCACGCGACGAGATCGAACGCTTGGCTCGCGCAGAGGCGGCGGAGTGGCTCCAAGGCAAAGAGCCGAAGAAAGTCATCTACGTCGAAAAGAAACTGATCAACTTCGTCACCTAGGAGTGCTGAGTGCTGAGTGCTGAGTCCAGGGTGAGCAGAAATCAGGAAGGAAACGGGCTCGTCTTTTTCATGCTCAGCACTTTCGTCTCAGCACTCGTTACTTCGGCGTTTGTCGGCTGTGGCTATCAGTTCCGAGTGGAGGGAGCAGGTCCGACCATCGGAGGCGCCCCTGGTACCTCTTCTCAGGAGCCGCCGCCACGCCTCATCATCCGAACATTGATCAACCATAGTTTTGAGCCGAATGTGGAAACGCGATACACCAACTACCTCCGCGAAGAATTTTCCGCAGGCAGCGGAGCGCAGGTCGTGCCTGATTCCGAAGCGGCGGATCTTGTGTTGACCGGGCAAATTCTCTCCGTGATCGTGCCGACGCTCAGCTTTTCGACGACAGCCACGTTGGAAAGCAGAACCGAGGTGGTCGTCTTGGCTCGGGTTGAAGACGTCCGGTCAAGAAAAGTGGTCTGGAGCCAAGTCGTCAAAGGGGCGTCGGAGTTCTTCATTACACCCGACCTCCAGTTTAATCGCGCGCTGCAGAATCGCGCGATCGAGCAGGCGGGCCGCTTTGTCGCGGCCGATCTCGCGGCGCGTTTTCTGTTACAGCTCGAGACGGGCGCACTCACGAAGCAAGCCGCTGGGCCGGCTTCTGTGTCTCACTAGCATCGAAGGTCCTAACCAATGGCATCGACCATGAATCCTGTGCAGCTGGAGGTGGCGCTGAAACAGCAGGGGCCCGGGTCTCTGTATCTCATCGTGGGAGAAGAAGACCTTCTACGGGATTCTGCGCTCGCTGCTATCAAGCGAGCGGTTCTCGGCCAAGGGGATGAATTCAATTACGACCTGTTCTATGGAGATGAAGCGAGCGGAACCGATATTCGGAACAGTGTGGCGGCTGTGCCGGTCTTTTCGGAACGTCGCGTAGTCGTGGTGAAGGCGGCGGAGAAACTGACCGCTCGAGAAAGCGAGCCACTGCTCGACTATGTGAGCAATCCGGTGGAATCCACGACACTGGTATTCGTCAGCCCGAAGCTGGATGGTCGGCTGAAATTTTCCCAAGCTCTGACACGGGCGGCGATCATGGTCGATTGTTCACCCCTCCGCGAGGCGCAGCTGCCTTCCTGGATTGCACGTGAAGCAGAACAGGTTGGGCTTCGCTTGGAGGAGGCGGCCACCCACGTGCTGCAAGAGTCGAGTGGTGCATCACTCTACGGCGTGCGGCGCGAATTAGAGAAGCTGGCCTCGTATGTACCAGTCGATCGTTCGGTTACTGCCAGCGATGTCCACTTGCTGCGCGGCATGGATCCCGGCGCCTCGGTGTTTGATTTGACTCTCGCGATCGCAGAGGGTCGCCGGGGACGAGCGCTTTCGATCTTAGCGCGCAACCTTGAAGCAGGAGAGGCTCCGCTGCGGATCCTCGGTTCTCTGGCGTGGCAGTATCGCCGTCTTTGGAAAGTCAAAGAGTTGCTGGCCAATGGCGGTCGTGAAGGGGAGGCGGCTAGAACTTTTCGGATGGAGCCGTGGAAAATCCGCGCTTTCCTCGATCGGTTCTCTGAGCCCCATCTTCAATCGGCGCTGCGCCTATTTCTGGACACCGACGGGAGGCTCAAGGGGGGAAGCGGGAGTCGTCCGCGAATGGTGCTGGAGGCTCTGCTGTTGAAGCTCTGTGAGGACACTGCCGCCCGGCGAGCTGAGCCGGCTCCTCGTCCACCGGCCTCACCGACGCGAGTTCCTGGGCGAGTCCTGTCGAACGTGCGAACGATTAAGAGCCGGAACCGGACAGACCGTTGACGCGAAGTGCCAAACGCGAAATTCGGCGGGATGCGGTATTGCGATGAAAGACGCCTTTCGAAACGGCTTTCCCGATGGCCGAAGTGGCTTCGAGCAAGCTGGCCTTGGCCTCGTCGGTGTTCTTCCCCGCTACGGCGGACTGAACTTTCTTGATGAGCGTCTTGACCGTGTTGACGGTGGCCCGATTCCGCTCATGTCGTCGCTCGGCTTGGCGAGCTCGTCGAATCGTCGATTTGTGAGTCTGAGGCATCGATCACTCCTAATGAATAAAGAGGCCGATTAGTATCATAGGGCGTTGCCGATCGTCAAGGATCGGCCCAAAGAAGGAGCAAAGGTATGGTGAAGATCGCGGCACGCGACCGACTCATCTTGGCATTGGATGTCCCTTCAGCGGCGGAAGCAGATCGGCTCTTGGACCGACTCCAGGGGCACATCTCGTTCGTCAAGGTAGGTCTTGAACTCTACACCGCGGCAGGCCCGGAGATGGTGAAGCGGATTGTGGAGCGGGGCATGAGGGTGTTTCTTGACCTCAAGTTTCTCGATATCGAAGAGACGGTCCGTCGTGCGACGAGCCGGGTCGCGGCGATGGGCGTGGAGTTCTTAACCATCCATGCGAACCGCAAGGCGCTTACGGCGGCCGTGCAAGGGAAAGAAGGATCATCGCTCAAGCTGTTGGCCGTGACCGTGCTGACGAACTTCGACGGTCAGGATCTCCGAGAAATGGGGATACAGCGGACCGTTCAAGACCTGGTCACAGCCAGGGCGTTGCTCGCCTCGGAAGTCGGCTGTGACGGTGTGGTGGCATCCGGTGAAGAAGCAGCGGCTATTCGGCAGAAAGTCGGGCCACACTTTGTGGTTGTCACGCCGGGAGTCCGGCCGACCGGCAAGGGGGTTGACGACCATGCCAGAGCGACGACTCCCACGCAGACTATTGCATCCGGCGCCGATTATCTGGTGATCGGTCGGCCTATCCGTGATGCGGAAGACCCGTCAGCAACGGTGGCGGCCATCACCGCGGAGATGCAGGTGGCCTTCGATGAACGAGGGTGAAAAAAGGTCACTGGTCATTTGGTCATTGTGCCACGGTCACTCGTCATTGATGGAAGGGAATCAGTGTCCGACGGTGTTTCCCATTGATCAATGACTCATGACAAATGATTGCTCGCATCGGTTGCGACAGCCATGCCCCCTTTGTTACTATCACTCTTTCGCAAACCTTTCGTGGTGGGTGTAGCTCAGTTGGTTAGAGCGCCGGATTGTGGATCCGGAGGTCGCGGGTTCGAAA
>JBKKBQ010000246.1:0-9516 GCA_046714015.1 Nitrospira sp. | reverse complement strand
ACGCTTGGCGCTTGATAGGCCGCACATTCTTGATGCAAAAACGCTACGAGGAGGCGACCGCTTGTTGCCAAACCAGTCAGTCGGTCGCCGAGCGATTAGGCGATGAGCTTCGTGTCGGTGGCGCCCGATACGTGCTGGCTCAATGTTATGAGGAGATGGGACGTTTGCAGGAGGCAGCAGATCTCCTCGAACAGGTGGTGCACATGGATCGCAAGTATCGTCTGCCGAAACTGGAAGAAAACATGCAGCGCCTCAAGACACTTCGTGCCCGTATTGCCGGTCAGTATCAGTCGTGGCCTCGTCGAGGGATGCAGGCATGACGGAGCCAGCTTCTCCAGCGTGGGTTCAGCTTCGTGCCGACCTGATGCGGTCTTTCCCCCAGTTTTACGAAATGGAGCCCAACGGGCCGCTCATCATGGATCTTGGTGGAGATGGCTGGCTCTTGGAGGTCAGACCGGATGGCAAGGTTCTGTGCCAATATGGGGTGGCGATGGATGAGATGATGGCGCTGATGTCGGAAGGAACGCCCGAGGATTTAGGCACCGATGAAGTGGCGAAGCAGGCCAAGTATTTTCTTCAGCCGGCTGTCGCCAAGTACCGGCCGCTCCTCCTTCAATCCGGATTTGTTGAGGAGACGGAGATGACCGACGAGTTTGTGGCGATCACGTTTACACGAGGGGCGGATCTGCACAATCGCGCCAAATTGGAAGATCTCCTTCGATGGTGCGGCAGGCACATCGGAAGCGCATCGTGACTCAACGGATCAGGACATTCGACGAATTTCGGGACGCTGCTTCGGCCTACCGATTGCCGCGGGTATTGTTGGCTGCGCTGGAACTGGACCTCTGTACGACGGTGGGCAACCGTTCGTGGACAATCTCCGATCTTGCCAAGGCGCTCAAGGTCAGCGAAAGGGGGTTGAGTATCCTGTGTCGTAATCTCGCAGCGGTCGGGGTCTTACAGAAAAAAGGGGCCAGCTATAAGAATAGCCGGCTGGGAGCTACCGTGCTGAATGCCGACCATCGCGCCTATCGCGGCGGTTATTTGAATTTGATCAAAAGCCATTGGGCGGACTGGATACGGCTGTTGGAATCCGTGCGGAGCGGCTTGCCGATCGACCATGATACCCCCGACAGTTCGGACTACCGTCGACAATTCACGTGGGCCATGCACCATCGAACCTTGGAAATTGCCCCGCCTATTGTGGCGCGACTTCACATGGGTCGTTCCAAAACACTGTTGGATCTCGGTGGAGGGCCAGGCACCTACGCCATGGCGTTTCTCGCGAAGAACCCCATGCTTCACGCCACCGTCTGTGATCGAGAGGCCGCCCTTGAGGTCACCAAAGAAATCGCCGGCACTCACAAGGCGAGACGGCGACTTTCCTATCTGCCGCTCGATTTTTCGAACGAGCCTATCCCCGGTACGTATGATGTAATCTGGTATTCGAACGTGCTGCACATTTATTCGCCTGAAGAGAACCAGGCTATTTTTCGCCGAGCGTGGGCGGCATTGAATCCGGGCGGCCGGTTCATCATCCAGGACTCGTTTTTGCACGATCGCGAAGGTTTATACCCGGTGGAGGCAAGTTTGTTTGCTGTGTCGATGTTGTTGTTTACGGAAGGAGGAAACACCTACTCAGCTTCGGAGACGGCGAAGTGGCTGAAAGGGGTCGGATTTGTCGGTGTCAAGACGCTCCCCATCAAGAAGGGAACGGAGGACTGGGAGGACGGGGTTCTAGAGGCGTCGGTCCCTGGCCCACGTCCAAAAACGACCGTCCGCCGAACACAATCAAGCAGAGATAGAAAAGCCCGCTGACTCCGCTGGCCAGTATGGATGCAACACCTTCGGAATTCTTTTCTAGTGCCTGAACGATCGTTGCGATGTCCATTGCCAACCCAACCGTGGCATAGAAAACGCAAACTACTGGCGCCCATCGAAACTGAAACCAAATCAAAAGAGCGAGCCCAAGAGGTATGAGGATAAAAAAGCCGATCTTCCAATCCATGACGAGCGGGGTGGAGGTGCCATGCTCTACGAAGAGAAACCCTGCCTCAATGATGAGGGTGCTGAGTAACAGAACCTGCAAGGGGCTTTGTGGCATCCAGTGAATATAGACTGCCGGGGAAAAGTTCGGCAATGGGTGCCTTGTAGCCTGCGGGTTCAGAGTGCTAACCTGCCTGCATCATGGAGTTTAACGAGCAGATGAAGGACCGGTTATCCACACAAGTCTGCCTACTGGTCTATGATGAAGCATGCCGATTGTGTGTTTCCACAAAACAGAAACTCGAAAAGCTAGGAGTCGGGCAAGCAGAATCCGACGTGAGGTTCCTTGCGTATCAGAGCGAAGCGGCAAAGAGGATTTTAGGGTTGAACTATCGCTCTGGTCGTCCCGATATGGCGTTCTTGATTCGACCTTCAGGAGAAGTGCTCCTGGGCCTCGATGCCTTTCTCCCTCTCGTCCCCAACCTTCCAGGGGGGACGCTTCTGCTGTGGTGGCTACGGTTCCCTTCTGCAAAGCGGTTGGCCGAATGGGGCTATCGCCTGGTTGCACGCCATCGGTATCGATGGTTTGGCGAAGCCGAGCCTCCTAGTCGGCAAGACTGACGTAAGCGGTTCCTTGCTTCTCTAAAATCCCCCCCTCTTTCGAGGGGATTGTTCCTACCGCGAAGGAATTTACGGACGATCTACCCTCTTTCAGAATGCGCTCAGCTTCTTGGAGGGTAAACATATGTTGCACACATGGGTCGGCTTGCCGAGTGTTTCTGGGCTATGCCATGTGAGTGATCAACCGCGTGGGAGTACCTACCGTGATGCTTCAAAGATCCTGAGCTGGCTACTCGCAGTCGTTCTGTGTTTCTCATTCCCTATCGGTCAGGCCTGGGGCGAAATCGGCACAGAAGGAAAAAGAGCGATTGTGGCCGCCGGATTCGGGTACCAAATCGGTACCGTCTCAACGATCGCGGTAAAGGTGTATGACGCTGAATCGGGCGACATCTTGTCCAACGAAATCTATGAGCTAGCCGTCAAGGAAAGCGACAGTGTGCGATCGAACCCCGGCCCTCGTATTTTTGCCGGTGGAGTCGGGGTTGGCGCGACAGATCTCTCCAATTTCGTGTTGCGGGTATACGATGCCAATACGGGAGTGTTCCAATGGGAGGGGCGACTCAATCTGGTGCAGCCTGAGTGGAAGGCGGGGGGGCACGCCGTATCGACCGCGCTGCCTCGGCAAGCAATCGTTACGAGGACGCTGTTTGTTGACGCGACGATGGAGCAGCCGGTGTTTTTGCTGCGCGCAATGGATGTGGCGACCGGCACGCTTGTGTGGGAGGATGAGTTTACGGCCGTCCACGCACGAATTCCGCGCGCCCAGCAGATTGCAGGCCGATCGATTCAACCGGACGGCATCCCACTCGGAAATTCACACACCTTTAACTTCAGGATTCGCATGTATGATCACAGCGGAAAGAAAGTTCTGTGGGAAGATCAGCTCTCTCGGCTGGAGTCCGATGAAGGGCCTGAGCCGTCGCACAACGATCAGGCCGATCTCCTTCCCGCCTGGCCGAATCTACCACAGGAAGAGCCTGCAGCTGGATCGATCTAACAGCGCGAGTATCCGGTCAATCGACTCGCAAGGAAGCCGAGCGAAGTTAAGACCGGCTCTGTTCGAAGCTCTCAACCCACTGCTGATGAAACTGTTCATAGGACACAAATAGCTTGTTCTGAAGAGCGGTTGCTACAGACGATTTGGCTTGGAAAGCTTTCAGCAGCTCGTCGACGCGGGCCATCCCCCATCGCTCAATCAAATAGCGTGTTGCCGAATTAGCTTCTGCGTAGGCCACCGTCGCTGTGCCAGTCGGCAGTGCGCCCCACGAGCCTTCCAGATAGGTCAAGGGAATCACTTTGATGTCTCCGCTCATGACCTGATCAAGCTCGGTCCACACATCTCCGGCCAACTGCATGGCCAGGCCTTCATTCAACCAGGTCGGCAGCGCCCCGCTGCTTGCTCCTAAGCGATCGTGGAGTAGGGCGTGGACATACTCGTGACGGAGCACGTTCGCCAACCACTTTCGATCTGTGGTCGCTCCTTGAGTGGGGATCTGAATCCGGCCCAGGGCGGGATCATAGAGGCCATCGGCCCAAGCCGGGCTTCCGGTCGCCCCTTGAAACGAGTCCTTGGCGCGGAGGACGACCATGATCGGTTTCGAGGGGAAGTGGCCGAACTTCTGTCCTATCTCTCGATAGGCTTCTTCAAGAATCTCCAGAACAGAGACCCAGGTACCGTGGTCTTCCTCACCGTCGAACTTCACGACAAAGTGAGTGCTGCTTCTTGCGGTCATGTGGGATTCGACCGACTGAGTGCGGCGAACCTTCGTCGTGACGGCGGCGAGATAGGACTGTAATGCTGGGTCCTGCCGTGCTCGGTCGGCGGCCTGGTCCAAGTGTTTCGCGGCTTCTTGCAGCTCATCTTGTTCTTGTAACAAGTCGGCCATGGCCAAATGGGGGAACGGTTCCTCTGGGGCCACCTTCATCAATTTCAGCAGGAATGCTCCATTCAGCGCGCGGTCCCGCTGTTCCCAATAGGCGTGGGCAAGATTCATGAGGATCACAGGATTCGAATCGTCAAGATCTGCAGCTCGCTTGAACGCTTTGACAGAAATCTGAGTGCCATGCAGTCGTTCCTGCTGCAACCCGAGATTGTTCCACAGAATCGCGACGAACGGCTTAGCCTTTGCGTCCGACAGGACCGTCGGAGGGAGCTCTTTCAGTTTCGTTTCGGCAAACGACAAGTTATGTTTGTCGATCTCATCGCGAATGGCTTCCAGCAGGCCCTCACGCGCGGTAGGCGGCACCACGCTCTGATCGAGTCCACGAACCGATTTCGTCTCACTTTCGGGCGACCTACTCTGCGGTGGAGCGGGAGGAGGAGCAACCGGTTCGACGGTTTCCGTGAGTTGCCCTGTCTGTGGCGGCAGGACAGGCCTCAAAAATAGATTGTAGCCAATCACCAGGGCCAGGCCGGCTGCAAGCGGTAACAGAATATGTCTGATGTTGCGGCGATACATGGGTGTCGAAATTGAGTGTAGCACCTTAAGAAAATGTGACCAAGCAATCTGGTAAAAACAGTCGATGGACTCTGACACGTTGTTTATGATGGTTCATTGAGCGCCGAGGGTGGCTGTGCTACGATCCCCACCGTATGCAGGCTCCCACTGAATCGAGTCCGCACACGCCGTTTCAGGAGTGGCTGGACCGCATCGCGCGGCCGATCGAGTTTGCGAGCCGAGATGATTGTGCCCATCTACGGGCCGTCACAAATCTGAGTTCATTTATCTCGTCACAAGTCTTGTCTGCTCTTCGTCAAGACGTTTACCCCAAGGCCATTGAAGCCCGCCTGATTTCATTGCGGGACCTCTTCATCGATTTTCAGCCGGCGCTCCCCTTGGATGAGCAACGTCGACGATTGCAGGCGGCTACGTTGCTCATCAAGGCGCTTCGAGCTGTCGACCAACAGAAGTTCATTCGGTTGAAGGATTCGCCGACGCAACCTTCCTGTAATTCGGAAATAACGGGAGCCGGTCGATCGGATCTCTGGAATCTTCCAGTCCGGTTCCTCAAGGGCGTCGGGCCGAAGCGCACCAATGTCTTGCAACGCTTGCATATCGAGACGCTGGAGGATGCGCTCTGGACCATCCCGTGGCGCTACGAGGACCGATCGGTCATGACACCAATCGGAAATCTCGTCCCGGGGATGATGGCCTCGATTTGTGGGATGATCGGAACATGCCAGGCGAAACGGACAAGAAATCGGCGGTTGAGTGTAGTGGAAGTCGGCGTCGAAGATCAGTCTGGGCGAATGCAGGTGGTCTTTTTCAATCAACGGTATTTGGAAGAGATTCTTACGGTGGGGACTCGCGTGATGATGAGCGGACGGGTGATTGCCGGTCGGCAAGGATGGATGGTGCCACGAATGGATGTGGCACAATATGAGGTCATTGGAGAAGACACTGAGTCGACGTTGCATGTCGGGCGAATCGTCCCGATCTATCATGAGACCAAGGGATGGACCTCTCGCCAGATGCGGGTGCTGGTGAGGAATCTGTTGACGGACTATGGGATGGTGCTCCTAGACCATTTGCCCGTGCCTGTTCGAGCGCGGCAACGGCTGATCCCGATCCATGAGGCGCTGCAAGATGTCCATTTTCCAAAGGCCGGCACGGATCTTCAGCTCCTGGAGCGAGGAAAGACACCGGCGCATCGGCGACTGGCGTTCGAAGAACTTCTGTTGCTCCAATTGGCTTTAGCGACCAGGCATCGCTCGGTATCTGATGAACCCAAGGCATTGCGGTTCAACCCACGGACGCCTCTCTTGGAAAAGCTCGGCCGTCTTTTGCCGTTTCGCTTGACGATGGCGCAGGATCGGGTCATTCGGGAAATATTTCTGGACATGATTTCGCCGCGTCCCATGAATCGTCTGGTGCAAGGCGATGTGGGGTCAGGGAAAACGGCGGTCGCCTTGCATGCCATGGTGATGGCCTGTGGTTCAGGCTATCAGGCCGCGCTGATGGCACCGACCGAGATTCTGGCGGAGCAGCACTACCGGAACCTGTCCGGAACGTTGCAGACCTTGGGGCTCCGCACGATTCTCGTGCGAGGTGGAGACAAAGCTTCGGTGAAGAAGACACAAGCTGAACAACTGGCATCGGGTGACATTCATGTGGCGATCGGGACACATGCCCTCATTCAACAGGGAGTGAGATTCAAGAACTTGGGGTTGGCGGTGGTCGATGAGCAGCACAAGTTCGGTGTGCTGCAGCGAAAGACACTGATCGACAAGGGCTACAAGCCGGACGTGCTTGTTCTGACAGCCACGCCCATTCCGCGGACATTGGCCATGACGGTGTATGGGGACCTCGATGTCTCGGTGATTGATGCACTGCCGCCTGGACGAAAAGCGGTGCGGACATTTCTTTTCCATGACGCGCAGCGCCGGCGTGCCTATCAAATTATACGCGATGAATTACGTGCCGGACGGCAAGCGTACGTGGTCTATCCGCTGGTGGAAGAATCGGAAAAGACCGATCTTCAGGCAGCAATTCAGGGAGCCGAACAGTTGCGGACCGGAGAATTTTCAGCATTTCGTGTCGGCCTGCTGCATGGGCGGATGAAAGGCGCCGAAAAAGAGGCAGTGATGGCCGACTTTAAGGCCGGAACGATGCAGGTGTTGGTCGCGACGACGGTGATCGAAGTCGGAGTCGATGTGCCGAATGCGACCGTCATCTTGATCGAACACGCGGAGCGGTTTGGCCTCGCGCAACTGCACCAATTGCGCGGACGGGTGGGGCGGAGCGACCAGCAATCCTATTGTCTCTTAATGGCTCAGAATCTGGGGCGGGGAAGGACGCAGTTGGGAGGACGTGTTATGGCATGTGAGGAGGCCGTGTCTACGGCAAGGGAACGGCTGGAGGCGCTTGTCCGGTCAAACGATGGATTTGTGATTGCCGAGGACGATCTTCGGATCAGAGGCCCTGGAGAGTTCTTTGGGTTACGCCAATGGGGGATGCCCGAGTTTCGTGTGGCGAATCTGGTGCGAGACGTCGACCTGTTGCAGCAGGCCAGGCAGGAGGCTTTTTCATTGCTGAAATCGGACCCAGAATTGAAAGAGCCGGCCCATCAGGAATTGCGAGAAGCGATGCTGCGGAAATGGGAGAAAAAACTGGAGTTGGGTTCAATCAGTTGAATGAGCTGATACGCTGAGAGGGGTGCAGGCTGACAAGATAGAATTCTCGCTGTCAGCTTGACGCATGTTACCCTGTCAGCCAGGAGTCGTATGGGTTTGTTGCAGCGGATGAAAGAGGACTTGCGAGCCGGGATCGCCACCCTGCGCTTGGGGACCGTTCATGCGGCAGGGCGCGCATTAGAAGAGACGGAATTGCTCCGCATGAGGCTGGAGCTCCGCAAGCTCGACCAGCAACTCTCCGATCTGTACAAAGACATCGGCGAGCGCGCCGTGGATATGAAGGAGCGGGGCGAAACGGCGGAGCGCGTGGTGTACGACGCCGAGATCGTACGTCTCGTCAAGGAGGTTGAGGTGCTCAAGGAGTCGCGGAAGAAACTGGAAGCCGACATGGAAGACATTCGGAACGAGCAATGATCGGGCCGCGTCAGCGATCGCGACGATTCGCCGGCATCGATATCGGCACCCTCACCTGTCGCTTGTTGATTGCAGACCTAGCCTCAGAACTGCCCCTCACAGAACTTCGATCAGACCGGCGCATTCTGCGGCTGGGCGAAGGCGTCGATCAGACCAAACGACTGAGTCCAGCCGCAATCGATCGGGTTATTGCCTGTCTCCAAGAATGGCGGAATGTCATCAATAGCTATCATGTCGAAGCCACCTCGGCCGTGGCGACGAGCGCCGTTCGAGATGCGGCTAATCGGGATGAGTTTCTTGAGCGAGTCAAACGAGAAGCTGGGTTTGAAGTGGAAGTCATTTCAGGGGAAGAAGAAGCGCGGCGGACCTTGCTCGGTATTCGCTCAGGACTTCCTGCCGGAGTAACGGAAATTCTCGCACTGGATATCGGTGGCGGCAGTACCGAGTTCATTCTCGATCACCCGGGACAGAAGCGGATCACCCACTCAATCGATATCGGCGTCGTCCGTCTCTGCGAACGGGTACTGCGCCACGATCCCCCAACTGATGAGGAAGTCCGGCAGGCACGAGAGTGGGTGAATCGAGAAGCAAAGGCGGTAGTTGCTGGTATGGAGGACTCTCGACAGGCGACATTCGTCGGCACCGCTGGTACGATCACATCCCTTGCGGCCATGGCCCAGAAGCTTTCCACTTATGAGCCGGCTCGTATCCACAACTATCGGCTGAGCTTGGAAAGCATTCGAGAGCTTGAGCACACACTGCTCAGTAGAACCAAGGCTGAACGGGTCGGCTTGCCAGGCTTGGAGAAAAACCGCGAAGAAGTCATCGCCGCCGGGGCGATCATCATTCGGACAATCATGGAGACGCTGGGTGAAGAGGAATGTCTCGTAAGCGATCTAGGGTTGCGCGAAGGAGTGCTGATGGACCTGGCGAGGAGGACAGCAAGTCAGTGAGTGGGAAAACTCAAGCAGAGTTGCTCATGGTCAACCGGTGGACTACAATGTAATTCGCTGGGAGAAAACATCATGGCAATTTCAAAGATGACCCGTCGTCGAGGGAGAGAACCAAAGATCATGATTGCTGAGGCTCTCTTGAGGTTCTTCTTGCGAAGGACAACGGCCACTATTGCGCCAAGTGTCCAGAGCTAGATCGTGTGACGGAACTTCCGACCGCCGCCGCTGCCTTAGAAGATCTGATTGAAGCCATTCGGGACTATGCGAAGGAATATCTCCGAGACCGCGATCGATACGCCATAAGCCCCAACAGAGCCCACCATGCGTCCTACATCGAAGCCATTGCTGCTTGCAAGACCGATTGGGAGTTGCGGACGTTGATCGAGATCAAGCATGGCCTCGTTCACG
>JBKKBQ010000245.1:0-7144 GCA_046714015.1 Nitrospira sp. | reverse complement strand
TCCGATTCGCGGCCGCAACGCCAGTTGAGCAATGGTCTTTCCGGCCGCCGGCGAATCCTCTTCGATTCGGCAGGTCTCCACCTCGACATCAGCCAGGGTGCCGCCACGCAGGTGGTGAGCCAGTTCGGGGAGCTCGCTACGGCGGAGGAGCGCGTATCCCTCGCGGCGCACCTGTTCAGCCTTTCGCATGATGAGATCTTGCGGCATGTTGTAGGTGCGGAGAACGAGCGCAAAAATTTCAATCGACGTTTCAAATTCTTCCGGAACCACATCATCCGCGCCCAGCTGGTGGAGTTCCTCAAGTTCACGTAGATAGCGGGTCCTTACGACGATATGGATCTTCGGGTTCAAGGCTCGTGCCACCTGCACCGTCCGGCGGGCCATGAACGGATCGGAGGTCGCGATGACCAGGATCCGTGCGTCCTCAATCTTCACGTGCCTCAATACATTCGGGTTCGTCGCATCCCCATAGTAGAGCGGCAGACCGTGGGCTGCTTCTCGGCTTACCGTATCTCCGTCCAAATCCAACGCGATGTAGGGCACTTCCGTCTCACCCAATACACGGGCCAGGTTGCGTCCGTTGAGCCCATATCCCGCGATAATCACATGGTCCTTGATGCGTAGATGCCGACCTTCTGCTTCGAGCACATGGGCCGTCGTCTGTCCAGGAAACCAATGGTGAAGCCGTTGCACGGCCTCGACGCGTCGCGCGAGATGCGGGGATAACTGCATCAAGAACGGCGTGATGATCATGGAGCAGACCGAGACTGCTAGAAAGATTTGGTAGGGCGGTCCGGACAAGAGCTTATTCTCCAGGCCGACTTGTGCCAGGATAAAACTGAACTCACCCACCTGCGCGAGGGCAATGCCGGTCATGACGGCTGAACGGGGAGGCACGGACACCGCCAAGACGGCTCCCGCTCCAGCGAGGAACTTGACGAGCAGGACGACGAGTAACACACCGGTCACGACGAGTGGATACTCCATTAGGATGCGCCAATCCATGAGGATGCCGATGGAGACAAAGAACAGACTGTTGAAACTGTCGCGAAAGGGCAGCACTTCGGCGATGGCTTGATGGCTGTACTCCGATTCGGAAATCACGAGCCCGGCAATGAAGGCTCCCAAGGCGAGCGACAGCCCGCCGAGAGAGGTTAACCACGCAATGCCGAGGCACATGACGATAATGGTCAACAGGAAGAGTTCCCGGCTTCGACTACGAACGATGTGTTCGAGTAGTTTTGGAACGACATACCACGCGGCTGCGACAATGCATGCCACCACTACCATCGATTTCACCAACGAGAACAGCACTGGAGTGAGCGTCCCTTCGCCATGGCTGGCAAGAATGGGTGTCAGCAAGATCATGGGAACGACGGCCAAGTCCTGGAAGATCAAGATCCCGATGGTGGCTCGGCCGTGGGGTGAATCGCTGTCCCCACCGGCGGCCAACGCTTTCAATACGATCGCGGTGCTGCTGAGCGAGAGCAGAAAACCCCAAAAGATCGCTTGGGGTGTCGGTAATCCTGCGAGTGTGCCGCCGAGCCATGCGATCCCGATGACTCCTCCGACTTGGATCGGAGCCGCGATCAAGAGCAGCCGACGAAGTGAGGTCAGTTGCCTCAGCGAGAATTCGATGCCGATGGTAAACAGAAGCAGCACAATCCCGATCTCTGCCAGCACCTGTACCGTCGCAATGTCAGAAATCAGATTGAGCCCATGCGGACCGATCAACGCTCCGGCGACGAGGAACCCGGCGATGGACGGCAGTCGGAATTGGTGAAACAGAAACACCACCGCGATGGAGACGGTGTAAATGAGCAGCAAATTTCCGAGGACGCTATAATCAGTCATGGCGATTCGTATGTCAGTGATGCCTTCCCTGCCTCAGATCCTCAATTGAGGCCCTTCATGACTCGATGACGCTCATTACTCATTGAATCGGTACGTATTTCGTGCCGCCCTGGAGGTACGCAGGATACCCGAGGTTTCGGTGCCGAACAAGGGAATGCAGGGTGTCCGGCAGGAGCTCTGGACCATGGTTTCAGCTCATATGTCCTGGTAGGGTCGGCGATGGTCAGATCCAGTCCTAGCCTCCCCCTCCAAAGATGCATAGACGAAAAAAGAAGGCATTGAGTAGGGTGTGTGCACAGGAACGAGAGCGACCACAGGCGATTAGGCACCACGTGTCTTCGCCACACGATATGGAGGTGCCCCATGCGGCCGATGCCGATGTTTCTTTTCTTCGCTGCGATGCTGGCGGAATTTTACGCTGCTCCGGCCTTCTCAGATACTCAGTCCGGATCGGATACGACCTGGAAATGCCCACACGCAGACGGCAGTCTAGTCTACACCAACAAGGAGAAGACCGGCTGCGAAGCCATGACCCTCAAGCCGCTTTCTGTTGTGCCCGATTTGGAGCATATGCCGACGATTCCCCGAGCGACAACGACTGCCGCGCCTCATTATGTGGTCCCACCATACCAAGACCGTGCTTCTGGGATGGGAGGTCGCAATGTGCCGGATTGGGCGCGTGACTGGTATGCGAGTATCGGTCCGTCGGGGTCTGTACAGGAGGAAGTTTGCTCTCTCTATTCAGAATGGATGCACCTTGTTCAAAAGACCCGCGGAGGCTTCTTCTTCGGGTCTGATCCATCTTACGGGGGAGATATCACCGGGCGAAATCAGCGGGGGGCGAGCAACTCGTTCTACGACAATGCTCGCTACATTACGCTATCGAGACTTTTCGGGACGGGATTCGTGCCGGTTGCTTGCTTTTAAGTCCGCAGTCTGGAACGTCAGGCCCTATAGAACTCCCGATACCACTTCACGAAACGAGGGATACCCACTTCGATCGATGTAGTCGGCTTGAATCCGACATCGCTGGTGAGGTCGTCGATATCGGCGTACGTTGCAGGGACGTCTCCCGGTTGTATCGGCGTCAGTCTTTTCTCCGCCTTCTTCCCCAATGCCTTCTCCAGCACTTCGATAAAGTGCAACAATTCAACCGGCTGGTGGTTGCCGATATTGTAGATCCGCGCGGGCGCTGAGCTGGTTCCTGGATCGGGTGTCTCTCCTGACCAGGTTGGATTGGCCGTTGCCGGATGGTCAAGCGTCCGGATGACTCCCTCGACGATGTCATCCACATAGGTGAAATCGCGTTTCATCCGGCCCTGGTTAAAGACTTCGATCGGTTTACCCTCTAAGATGGCCTTCGTAAAGATGAAGAGGGCCATATCGGGGCGTCCCCAAGGTCCATAGACAGTAAAAAAACGAAGACCTGTGCAGGGGAGTCGATACAGATGCGCATAACAGTGGGCCATCAGCTCGATGGCTTTCTTGCTGGCAGCATAGAGAGAGACCGGATGGTCGACATTGTCGTGAATCGAGAACGGCATATGGGTATTGCCGCCGTAGACGGAACTCGAGGAAGCGTAGACGAGGTGTTCGATCCGTCCGTGCCGGCAGCCTTCCAGAATGTTCATAAACCCTTCGATGTTACTCTCGGTATAAGCGTGAGGGTTCACAAGAGAATAACGCACCCCTGCTTGAGCAGCGAGATGAACCACGCGCCGTATCGGTTCACCGGCAAAGAGATCCCGCATCCCTTGTCGATTGGCGAGATCGAGCTTGACGAAACTAAATCGTTCATGCGGCGTCAGTTGGGCGAGCCGGGCCTGTTTCAATCGCACATCGTAGTAGTCGTTGATATTGTCGAGGCCGATCACCTGGTCGCCACGGTCTAGGAGGCGTTTTGCCACGTGAAATCCGATGAACCCCGCGGCGCCCGTGACAAGAATCGGCGACTGTGTCTCACTCATGGTTGCTCCTCAAGGCAAGAGATGGTCTAGCGTCTTTTTTCGGTCTTCATGAACGGCGGATCGCCGTGATCCAGCCGAAAGAGAGTCAGTGGGTCAAGCGCATTTCCTGCCGACACTACTTCGATGGCACCCTCACCTATGGTTCGATAGAGATCGAGGGCGTGGGCACGATGATACCGGCATCCCTGTGAAACAAGAAGGTCTTTCAATTTTTCAGGTTGTTCCCAATGAGCCGTCAATAGCGCGGTTCTGTAGGGATTCCGGCGGCTGAACATGAACGACAGGTGATCGGGATACCATTCAGCACCGCCGGTGGCGTAGGACACAAACAATCTTGCGCGGGCGGCCGTGCAGATCTCGGCAAGATAGGTGTTCGTGAGATAGCCGTTTTCGCCGACATCCAGCCAGTTGCCGGGATGAGAGAGCGACGCATGGGCGGCATGGCTCCGGATTTCACGCAGCTGCTGTTGTGAGGCAAGTACCAGCGGAATCGGTCCGTATCGCCCGACCAATTGCTGGATGACATGGTCCTTCAGAGCGGATCGTCCGTCGTTCGTCGGGCCGCTGTCCGCATGGATCAGCACATTGTGCCCTCGATCCGAAACCAAGTAGCAATTCCTGGGCAGATTCAAGTCGCAAGGGTCTTCGCCATAGAACGGCACGGAAACGACCGCGCCGCCTTCAAACGGCCACGTTTCCCCATGTGCGAGCTCGATGATATGTTCAAACCCTAATTCCGCAAGGAGTCCATGATAATCGAAGAACAACTGTGTTCGATTGCGCCGACTGGGCACGATGATCGGCGTGTCTTTCGGCAAATGAAGCAAGGTACGCGGATCGACATGATCGTCGTGATCGTGCGTCAGGAACACGGCGGCGGGTTTCGGTAAGAGCCCTCCCCAGAGCGATGGTGCCGGTGATTCGGCGAACCACGGTACAAGCCATGGATCGAAAAGGAACAGGGTATCTCGTTGTCGGTAGAGCAAGGCCGCGTGTCCCAGGTGTACCGTGTCTTGATCGTGGACACTGTCAAACCAGTGCTTGCGGACTGTTGCTGTTGCAGAGTCAGCTAAACAGCTATATTGCTGCAGCGCTTCCATTACTCTCGTCATGAGTGCCTGGGCATCCTGGGGCATGGCGGATATGAGCGATCGGATTTCGTCTGCTGTATAAGTCCCATTGAGTAAGCCGAGCAGTTTCCCGACTCCTGGACCTAACGGCCGTCCATTAAATCCAATAGGGATTGCTTGGTGATTGATCGCGTGAAAGATGCGGAGACCGCCGTTGGTCACGGTTGCGGATTTGGTCGGATCAGTCGGGAATTCCCAGTGAAAGGTCCCATCCGCTCGCCGCCCGCAATGAATATGTTGTTGAAGATAGGGCCGCGCGTGCACCAGCTCGGCATAGGCATCTTCCAACCGTCGCCGGCGATCGGGATCGTCGAGCGGTGCCCGTTTGGAAAAGACATCGCTGATCGTGGTATCGATCGCACTGGAGAGGAGACTATGAGCCTCGTGGAGGCCGGCGACGACTTCAGGGGCCACCCCGCCCATGAAAGGGAAGGGGCCTGACGGCTCTGCACTCTCCAGCTGCACCCAGCACCAGGGGGCCAGGCTCACGTAATGATGCTTGGGAAGACTGGTCCAAATCTGGCTCATGGTAATCAGGACAGAGGACAGAGGACTGAGGACTGAGGTTTTGCGGATTTCGTCCTGACCGCAGAGACGCGGGCCAGTAGTCGTTGTGTATGCACAGCCTTTCGCAAACCACCTATGATTCGTGCGACTTCTTCCGCTTGAAGAATCAACTGGCGAAAAGTTGATGGGGTCAGATGGGTCGCGTCCAACGCTACATAAAGTTGTGATCCGAGTTCTGCGCAAGATGACTTGGCTACACTCAGGAATTGGTGAAACTCCGAACGCCCGCCTCGCTCGAACCCCTCGGCGAGATTGGACATGACCGAGACCGCAGCTCGTCGGACCTGGTCGCATAATCCGAAGTCTTTGGCAAAAGACCCTGATGCAGTTGTCTGGTAGATCGCGCGTGTCAATTCCCGCGCCTTTTGCCAAGCGATGAGGTCTTCAAATCTCTCTGCTCGCTGTCGTTCCATCTCACTCCTCAGTCCTCATTATCCAGTCCTATCCTGAGTCGACTGATCGTCGGTTCATAGAGCGCCTGAATCAGGTTGCCGTCTGGATCCGCAAAATAGAATGAATAACTGCCGTCACGATGTTGCTTCGGTTCTTTAGTGATACGCCCGCCCATCGGTTGAATCTTGGGAGCGATGTGTCGGTACAGCTGATCAACCGCTTGTGGACTGTCGAGAATCACGCCCATGTGATCGAGGAGTTGGGTCTTCGAAGAGTCATAGGAGTTCAATTCTGTCTTCGAGATCTGATGGAGCGCCAGGTTGTCCGTCCCGGAGCTGAAATAGACGTTCTCAGGGTCCGGTTCCCACACCGGCTGGAAGCCGAGGAGTTGTTCATAGAATTGACGTGAGCGAGGCAGGTTGGTAACACGCAGCGCCAGATGGCGAAGACCTTGATGGAGTGGAACCGTCATAGCAAGCAACTTGTTCGTCAGTGGAGCCTAAGTTTGCATAGTAGGGAGATGACCGCCAGGCCGTCAATGGAAAATCAGCTCCTGCCTCAGGTTCGAAGGCTATGGTACGATCAGCATATCTATGGCATTCAATGGAATGACAGTTGTGGCATTTGAAAGCCGGATGGCGACGGAGATCACTCGTCTGATCGAGCGTTACGGCGGACGGCCCCTCGTCGCTCCTGTCCTGCGCGAGATCCCTCTGGAAGACAATTCAGCCACGCAAGAGTTTGGGGCTCGGCTCATGGCTGGCCGGGTGGATCTGCTTATTCTACTCACCGGAGTCGGAGCTACCGCGCTCTTCGATCTTCTGAAAACTCGCTATCCTTGGTCGTCAATTGTCGATGCAATTAAAGACACGGCGATTATTGGACGTGGCCCCAAACCGGTTGCGGCCCTCAAGAGTCTTGGTCTCCAAGCAACGCTCACAGTACCGGAACCGAATACCTGGGTCGATCTCATTTCAGTCCTCGATCAGTCTCGCCCTGTCAGGGGATTGCGGATCGCCGTTCAGGAATATGGAGTCTCAAACCCCGATCTGTTGCCCGCATTGGAGCAGCGAGGCGCAGATGTCTTCCCGGTTCCGATCTACAAATGGGCCCTGCCGGAGAATCTTGGTCCGATGTGCCGAGCGCTCGATGAAATCATGGCCGGGAGAATCAATATGATCCTGATCACCAACGCTGCGCAGGTGGACCATGTGATGCAGGTACTAGAGCAGG
>JBKKBQ010000244.1:0-6406 GCA_046714015.1 Nitrospira sp. | reverse complement strand
AACAAGAGTCCGCCGTTGCCGGTATCCACCAGCGAGTGAATGCCTTCCGAGAGCATCGCCGAGCTGCCGGTGAATCCCGCCGCCGTGAATTTCATCATCGCAATGGCTAAGTTTACCGCCGATGGCCGCATAAATGGCCGCTCTTGACCCTGATGCCATAGAACCTCAGAACCTCATCTGAGCGATGAAGCCGGATGCCTCTATGATGCCGAGTGCTTCTTCTCAAAGGACCGTATCTTGTACTCAGAGACCCGAGGGAGTTTTAGACTTCGGACAACGTACGGGGAACGCTGAGAGACTCGCCTGCCGCTCAGCGCGTATCGCTGGAGCGTTTGAGGAAATCGGCGAGTTCGCTCGCATGTGTTTCCGTGTCGACGAGAATCTCCAACAGCATCTCGCGTGTGACAAGGTCTTTGTCGCCGATCTCTCGGATCAAGGCCGTGTAGGCTTCGACCTGTCTCCGTTCGAGCAGGAGGTTTTCGGTCACCATTTCGGTCAGGGTCGTTCCCTGTTCCGGATGGACCCCAACGGCGGCGGCTTTCCCCGCCAGTTCCCGCAGGTCGAAGATCGGCACGCCGCCGAGTTGCTGAATGCGGCTCGCCAGTCGGTCGGCATGTGTCAGTTCTTGCTCAGCATGGGCTTCGAATTCTGTCTTGAGGCCGGGAGACAACAGCGACACCGCCATGTAGCTGTGCTGCTTGTATTGGAGATAGCTCGTGATCTCCGTAGAACGGAGCTGATTCAGCGATCTGATGATGCTTTGTGGATCGGCAAGGTACTGTTTGGTGACCGGCCCCTCCTGAATGGCATCACGAATCTGTTCATCGGTGACGCCGGCTTGACCCTTCAACGATTGTTCCATGACGTTTCTCCTTTCATCCACAGCGATCATAGTTCCCAAATAAGTACGGGGGTTGTAAGTGGGTAAACCTCAGTGGCGGACACCATGTCCGAAAAGGAGACAGTTTGTCTTCTCTCGGCCTCCTACTGTACCACTTCCCATGACATAGATCGGTAATGTGTAAAGCCGCCAGAGAATAAATGGTGTACTAGGAACTACTCTGCGCCCCACAATGATCCCGGCAATCAGTAGGACAAAAAAGATACCCAGAAACAAATAGAAAAGAATCTTGGCGATCCCAGCCGCACCGGCCGCGATGCCGGAAAAGCCCAACGCTGCGGCAATCAGCGCGATGACGAAAAAGATGACTGCCCATTTCAGTAACATGGGAACCTCCTATTCGACTGTTGTATTCCAGTAAAAGAAATACGCAACATCGGTGCCTCGACGAGCGTTCGTATGAGACATGGGCCTCTCGGCGTCAATTTGCGTTGGGTCGTTTTCTATAGACGACGGCTTGAGTGTTGCACTACCAGTGCTGGGAGTTAGCTCGGAGGGAGCCAGCATGGTGATCTGTCCATACGATTGTGAGTTCTGCCAAGATCCGGCATGTCTCGTGGAAGGTTGTGCGAAAACAGGGGTGTTTCCCTTAGACGCGTGCGAAGGGTGTGGCGAAGTGATGGTTGTGATGCTGAGAATCTCGCACTGTCACGTCTGCCGCGATCACGATTGCAAGAGCTGAATATGGGCTGAACGGCCCGGAAGTGCTGAGAGCTGAGCGTGAGCGTCGCCTGGTTCCCTTGCCCGGAGCCAACCCGATCTCGAATGATCCCCCCAGCGCACGTGTGCGTTCGTACAAGGACATCACCACGCGTGAGCATTATCATTGTTGTCAGGGCTACGGTTTTACCGGAGCATCTTTCACAAAAGTCAGGGCATGCTTGTTTTTTTCTTCATACTTCACAACCACCTTATCTCCAACGACAGGATCGGGGTCCTTCTCCTTCCGCTCAGTCGTCTTGTCGAGGTGAAGCTGGACCACCTCGCCCGTCGCGATGTTCTCTACAGACACCTCCCATACATGCTTGGCGGCGTCGCGCTCCGTAACTTTCACGACCTTTCCATAAATCGTGGTGCCCGGCACTTCCACAGCCGGCTTGTCATACACCGCTCTGTCTGCAGCGAGAGCCGTAGTAGCAAGTACGAAAGCGCAGACAAAAGTGACCACTCCTACGCCAACACATTTTGATAGGGAGTACATGTCGAACCTCCTTCAAAGTAGTTGTCTGTGAACAACTGCCATGCACAAGTGATCAATCGACAGCCGATGGCCTATTGCCCCTCAGCGTGAGGATCACACATCCGCATCATCAATAAATCGGCACTCGGGCATCTAGTGGGCGCGCTTGCATCATCACCATGCTTCTCTAGCCCGTGATCGACTTTTCCAACCCTGCTGGAGCTTTCACAACTAGTGTGAACGGTTGATCGGTGTACTTTTCTCATCTGGTTTTAGTTGCATGTGTTCAGAAGGCTGAAGGTCGATGACATGTCCCGCTTCGTTCAGCTCGATTTTCACCGTTGATCCGTCACGGACCGAAGCCGACATTTCTCGTTTCTCCAGAGGGAACGTCTGTTCCCCCTCACGCGTCTTCAACGTAATGATTCCCTGTCGAAGCCCTACAGACACAATTTCTCCCGTTATAAACCGATGTTTGATTTCAGTTCCTTTCGGATGCATTTCAAGAACTGCGTTGGTCTTCGAGTCAATGATGACGGTCACTTCCTCTCCCTCCTTTGGCATCGCATGACCATGCCGGAGTGATCGGTTCTCGTTGAGCTGGTAAACGGTCCCGTCAGGGACTTTCACGGCAGGAGAGCCGGCTTTATCAACAATGATGCCCTGAAGGGTGCGGTGAGGTGGACCGGTCTCTTGTGACAGTCCCGTTTGAGTTCCTAAGACCAATACCATAAGAGTGAATAACCCATAACGGAGAAGATGAATGATCATCGCGGCGCACTCCTTTCGATGCATCTATCCAAAAACAGAAAGAGGCTACCAGGATACAAATACAGTCTGTGGATTAGCCTTAACCTAATATAAGGCCCTTTTGAAACTAGTGGGTTCCCCAGTATGGGTTCGGACGGGGATTTGATACCCAACAGTGGATATGCCGACGAAAGGACGATGCGATGAGTGCCCATGGCTGATCGATGCAATTCGAGCATAACTGCGGCAGATAGTGCTGAATCACCGCAGCCGACTGTCAGGCCATGGCGGATGACCCTCGGGGCCACGGTTGAACAGAGCGGTGTGCGATTTCGAGTGTGGGCTCCTAAGGCGTCAGATGTGGACGTGGTGTTGCTGGACGGACGCGTCGTTCCGTTGACGAAAGAGGCGAGGGGGTACTTTGCAGGGTGGGTGGCGGACGCACGGGCAGGAATGACTTACCGCTATCGGGTGGATGGAGAAAAAGCTTTCCCCGATCCCTGTTCACGATTTCAGCCTGAGGGTCCTCATGGTCCGTCACTCATCGTCGATCCGTCTGAATACGAGTGGACTGATCAAGAATGGGACGGTGTTCGTATCCAAGGCCAAGTCTTGTATGAAATGCATATCGGCGCCTTCACGAAGGAAGGCTCGTTCGACGCGGCCATTCAGAAATTGGACGATCTGAAACGCTTGGGTGTGACGCTGCTGGAGATCATGCCCGTGGCGGAATTCCCGGGGCGGTGGAACTGGGGGTATGACGGGGTGGATATGTTCGCCCCGGCTCATGTGTACGGCAATCATCACGCCTTCAAGCGGTTCGTGAATGCGGCTCATCGACGGGGATTGGGCGTGATTCTGGACGTTGTATACAACCATTTCGGACCGGACGGAAACTATCTCTCTGCGTTCAGTGACGAGTATCTCACGGATCGCCACCCCAACGAATGGGGGCAAGCGATCAATTTCGACGGGCCAGGGTCCTCGGAAGTGCGAAAATTCTTCATCGATAATGCGTGCTATTGGATTCGTGAATTTCATCTGGACGGGTTGCGACTCGACGCCACCCAGGCCATCCACGATTTCAGCGCGACGCACATTCTAGGCGAGATGTCTCAACGAGTCCGGCAAGTGGCGCAACCCCGGACGGTGGTACTCATCGCAGAGAGCGAGAGCCAGGAAGTTCGTGCCATCCGCCCCGTCGAGCAAGGGGGCTGGGGCTTGGACGCCATTTGGAGTGATGATTTTCACCATGCCTGTCGAGTGGCGGCGACCGGCCGGAGCGAAGCCTACTACACCGACTACCGTGGCAGCCCCCAGGAACTGATTTCGTTGCTGAAGCGTGGCTTCTTATATCAAGGGCAGCGTTACGAGTGGCAACGCAAACCGAGAGGAACAGAGGTGAAGGACGAGCCGGCCAATGGATTCGTCCTTTACCTTCAGAACCATGATCAAATCGGCAACAGTTTGCACGGCGAACGGATGCACATGCAAACGACTCCGGGACGGTATCGCGCGCTCCTGGCACTTCTTCTCTTGGCTCCGCAAACGCCGATGCTGTTCATGGGGCAAGAAATGGGCGCAACGAGTCCGTTCCTATTTTTCGTCGATTATGAGGGAAATGAGCTTGGCCAACAGGTGTTTCAAGGACGAAAAACATTTCTCAGTCAGTTCCCGAGTTATGCCACTCCAGACGCGCAACAGGCCATCTCGGATCCAAATGATTCCTCGACATTCGAGCGATCAAAGTTGCACTTCGGCGAGGGCTACACAGAGGCTCCTTTGTATCGGCTCCATTGTGATCTCTTACGTCTTCGTAGGGAAGATAGCGTGATATCCTCTCAGGCTCGGGACCGTATCGACGGTGCGGTGTTGGGGTCTCACGCATTGGCGGTGCGGTATTTCGAAGCCGGCGGTTTCGACCGTCTCTTACTTCTGAATCTTGGACAAGATCTCCATTACGTACCAGCTCCGGAGCCCTTGCTCGCTCCTCCATCACACGGACAGTGGCGGTTGATGTGGTCAAGCGACGATCCGCGATACGGAGGTCCTGGCGCACCGAACCCTCTCACGGAACAAGGATGGCATGTGCCGGCTGAATCGGCCTGGCTCTTCCGTGCAGAGGAAGTGGGCGCTGCGGCGGCATCTCATGAGGGCGAGCATGGATGAGACAGCCCGGGTGCCCGCGCCGAGTATTGTTGTGCCCTGGGGGTCCAATCAAGATGTCACGAGATTGCTCTCCTGCGAGTGGTTAGTCACTAACGGATTAGGCGGGTACGCCTCCAGTTCCCTGATGAATGTGGCCACGCGCCGGTATCATGGTGTCTTTGTGCCGGACCTGCCGTCTCCGAGAGGACGCGTCATTGTGATTCCTCGGCTCGACGAGGAGGCCGAGGTCGGAGAGACACGTGTGCGATTGAGCGGAGCCGAGTATGCGGACGGAAGACTCGAGACGGATTTGCCGCAGTACCTGACCGAGTTTCGTCGGAACTGGCAAACGCCGACCTGGCGGTATCAGTTCCATGGGCGCCGCCTGTGTAAACGGATCATCATGCCATACGGTCAGAATTCCGTGTATGTGGAGTATCGCCTCGACGCGGGTGATCCGTTTATATTACGGCTACGGCCCTTCGTGACATTTCGCAGGCCGGATGACCCCTTGAGCGAGGCGCGCCAACTTCCCTTTCCGCTCACGATCCTGGAAAGACGCTATGAAGTGCATCTTTGTGAGGGAGTGCCGGCCCTAAAATTGTGTCTTCGACCGGAGGGTGGTGTATTTGTTGCCGACCACACAGTCAGTGCACAGATTTCCTATGCGGTGGACCGTGATCGGGGATCGCCTCATGTCGAGAACTTATCCAGTCCCGGCTATTTTGCGATCGAGCTGTAACAAGACCGACCCGTGGCGTTTGTGGCCGGCATGGAACCGTGGGAGATGCTTGAGCGCGGCTCGGGTGACGTGTTTGCCGCCGAGCATGAGCGGTTACTCAAGTTGACGTCTCACTGGCCGGGAGCGAAGGACGAGTTCGAGCTGCTTCTCGGTCTAGCAGCCGATCAGTTTATCGTCTTTCCAGGCAGTCGTGTGGAAGAACAGTCTCTGGCGCAAGCCTCGGCCGACGTTGCGCGTACCGTGATGGCGGGGTACCACTGGTTTACCGATTGGGGCCGAGACACAATGATCAGTCTGGAAGGGCTGACGCTTTCGACGAATCGACACCGTGAAGCGCGGGCCATCTTGCTCACGTTCGCGCGGTACGTTCGTGACGGCTTGATTCCCAATCTGTTTCCGGAAGGAGAGCGAACCGGGCTCTATCATACCGTGGATGCGACCCTCTGGTATTTCCATGCATTGGACCGTTACTACCAAGTCACGAACGATCGAGACACCCTGATGGTGCTATATCCGACGTTGAAGGAAGTGATGGGGTATCACTTGACAGGAACCCGGTTTGGAATCGCGGTCGATCCTCAAGATGGCCACCTGAAGCCCGGGGAGACGGGCTATGCAATGACCTGGATGGATGACAAAGTTGAAGACAGCGTTGTCACGCCGCGGCGCGGCAAACCGGTGGAGA
>JBKKBQ010000243.1:0-9052 GCA_046714015.1 Nitrospira sp. | reverse complement strand
AACCAGTATCGACGAGATGCACTTTCCAGTCCTCGTGCCGTTTTACATCATGAATCGTCGTCTTTCCACTCCCGAGGTCGACTGAAATATCGTTATTGAACGCATAGAAGTTGAGGAAGTAATCCTTGATCATCTCTCCCTTGTAACCAAGACCGATAACAAATTCCATAATCCCGTGGGCAGCATAAATCTTCATGATATGCCAGAGGATCGGCTTTCCACCGATTTCTACCATAGGTTTTGGTCGCAGGCTGGTCTCCTCGGATAGTCGAGTTCCCCATCCTCCTGCAAGAATGACTGCCTTCATGCCATTTTTCTCCTTGAGTTAAGATCCAATACCTGGAAGAAATTCCCCGTCGCAGCCTCTCGGAAATGAATCGATAATCGGAATCTAAGAAGCTCAGGCCGCAGCACCCGGAGTCAGTTGGTCGATCTCTAACACAACTCGCGCCTGGAGGGCGAGTGTGCGCAGAAACACCATTGCCCTTTGATGCCCTGACATCTCTCGCATAAACACGGCCTCAAGTCCGACAAATGGGCCGTCCTTAATTTGAACAAGTTGGCCTCTGCTTAGCTCCTTTTGCATTCCCAGCGCGGACGCTTCAGGACTTGCCAATCTATTTTTGATGTCATCGATCACCGCACTATCGACCTCCACAGGGGTCGCACCGAATTCCACGATCTTCCGAACTCCCCTGGCATACTTCACGGCTCGATAGTGCTCTGAAAGATTGATTCGGACGAATAAATACCCCGGGAAGAGTGGAGCAATTATAGTTTTTACCTTACATCGAATAATTCTCTGTTCTTGCAACAGTGGCAAGAAGCACTGTACTCCCATGCGTCGAATATTTTGTTCTGCTTGCCTTTCGTGGTTTGACTTCGTACTAAGTACATACCACCGCATCTCGCAGCATCTCAATCTATCCAAAAAAGAATCGCTCATCGCTCACGTCTCCACCTGCGTAATCCAACGCCTCAACAGGCTACCGCCGTCCCAGTATCAACCGGATCTTTAACCTTTAATGAACTATCTCTCACAAGTCAAATTGCTAGGGGGAGCTATCTTCACAAGACAACTGCTATTCTTCTTGAAAACGCCCTCGAGCAACGTTCCACTCATCGGCGCGTGGGCCAGAAGTCAGAAACTTTCACTCTGCCCAATCCGGTACTTTCATCCTCGCAGGACAACCTGAAGGATATGTGCTGACTGGCAATCTATTTCCGGACTTCTATTGTCCAGCCATTGGTCTTTTGGCACCATTCAGTAGGATGCTGACACTTCTAGCTGAAAAGTAACAGCTTACGGATCACTAGGTTTGCCAACTCGAACATACCCCATACATCCAACACCCTGCTGTGCGAATCTCGAGCAGCGAGCGACTAGGACAATCAATGCCATCGATATCCCCTACTTATGGAGCCAGTCGGTGTGAGCAGGGGAAACTAGAACATGAACTTGAGTCCTACGAAATACGTGGCGTGGCTGCTTGAATCCCCAATTGGAACCTTTCTTGTCCACCGCACTTCAGCAAGCGTTGGCGTTTCAGCAATCGTTATGGGTGTCGGCACATAAACTTTCAATACTTGCTCAATATCAGGAGCTTGGTCCATAAGAACTAACATGCCTCCGCTACTAATATTCAGCGATAGCGCTTTCCCCCCCTTAACAGGATTACCATTCCCTGTCTCTGGCGCTGTCATCTCATAAAGAATTGGCCTCAGCAGTGCCGCCCGCTCACTATGGTTTTCATAACTATCTCTTATTGGCCACTCCCATTCCATTGGCATCACGTCCATATCCTCCCCTCGTAAGAAATCGTTGCCAGATTTTTCCTATTTAATTTTATGATCTTACGGTTATATAGGCTATTAGGGTATCGGCAAGGCTGCGCTCAAAACGAGCCCCCTAACCTGACTAACCTGATCTCGAATTTATAGGAACTATAATTATCGCTTCCGAATCAAACAATACCGATGACGTAGGCTGCTTTCTCAAAGGTATATGTTGACTCCCTCGAAAGGGTTAGGTACTATTCCTGCATTACCTGGCGCTTGTTTCGGATCAAGCTTCAGCTAATTGCTGTCCAGAGTCGATACTGCACTAATTCCGGCAACCTTGTGATGTTGTAACGTATTATGACAGAAGCAGTTAAAGGTATTGACCAAACAGATACCCTTGCTGATCAAAGGGCAGGATCTGGGATAGTGGTGCTGTCGGCATCTATGCAACTTCTACATATGAATCGACAAGCTACGGAGCTTGCCAAAAAAATCAACGCCGTCGAGCATGGGAAAACTACGACAATTTCAGCACATGGAGTCCTCCCCACAGCCCTGACCGAGCTTTGTGCGGAAATTATTAAAGCTCTTCACATACGCACTGAAGCCAAGGATTGGGAACAATTCGAGCTCAAGCGTGTGACAGGCGACCCTAATCAGCCCATCCTTCTGAGAGGCTTCGGTTTACCGGATCGAGGAGGCGTCCAAAACGCCAGGCTTGTGGTTACCATGGAAGAGTTGGGGCGAAAACAAAACCTCAACACAGAACATGCCCGAGAACGTTTTCAGTTGACTAACCGCGAACAATCGGTTGTTGAACATCTGGCAAAAGGGTGGACTAATAAAGAAATCGCCAATGCCCTCCAGATTACGGAACAAACTGTAAAAGAGCACATTAAGCACATCATGCGAAAGACCAACGCTACCACCCGTACTGGAATTCTCGTCCAAATCTTCAATTCTTGACGTTCTTATTCCAAATCCTTCCTGATTTTTCGATCTCCTCTTTCTGTGTCAATAGCGCAACAGTGAGTTGATATTGACACGATGCTACCCAAGATAGCCTATCAATCTCTCTTATTTTTCTTGTGGTTCCAGGCGATATTTTCAGGTCTACCATTTGCATCAGTCACCGACCATGGGTATAGGTAAAATGAACTGCAACGCGCTCAGAGAAGGGCTAGTGGTTGGGTTAGTGGGAGCATTAATCGTTGCCACCGGTTGTACAACCGGTCCTTCATCTCAATTGACAGAACAAAAGAATACCGGCTTCATGTCACTATGGAATGCCTATGCCGAGTGTAAATCGACCTCTGACCTAGCCCAGGCAACTTCAGATCTGACGCAACTACGTTCAGCTAGCCAAATGGCAGGGGTGAACGAGGGATTTATCCTGCCGCTGCCAACTCACCTTGACCGGCTGGTGGCCAATCCAACGAGCCGGGTAGCAGTTGATGTAGAGGCGATGGCTGCCGCTTGTGCCTTACACACCGGAGAACTAGCCCTTAATCAAGGGCAGACTGATATCGCTCGTGATCTCCTGGTTTCGGTCATCAAACTCCATAAGGAAGAAGGCTCTTACTACGTTCTAAAGGCAAAGACGCTGCTGGCAAAACTCGGACAAGGGATCAACGTTTCCTTCAACGTTCGCTAGCCTCTCCTCTTCCTCGATATAGATCTACATAGAGTTTTGCCGATTGATGCCATGACAGATCGGCCTTCATTCCCGCCTGGATCAAGGATTGCCATGTCTGCCGCTCCTTATACACATGAAGCGAGAGCAAGAGCGCCGAGAGCAGAGAGTCAGTCGAAGCATCAATGAAATGGAAGCCAGTTGCGCGTCTAGATTTGACCGTTGACGGTCGAAACGGCACAACGGTATCCGCCAATCCTCCGGTACGCCGCACAATAGGTACCGTGCCATACCGAAGGCTATAGAGCTGACTTAATCCACATGGCTCATAGCGAGACGGCATAATTAACATGTCCGAGCCAGCTTCAATGCGATGCGCCATCCCTTCATCAAAGCCAAGGCATAAGCCAATGCGATCAGGATATTTGCCTTTGACTGCCATAAATTGTTGTTCCAAATGGTGATCTCCCGTACCGAGCACAACGATTTGCGTGTCAAAGGACATGAGCTCAGGAATGGCATCGATCAAGAGATCAAAGCCCTTCTGGAAGGTCAGCCGACCGATCACAGCCAATAAGGGAACATCACAATTCGGCAGTTCAAGCTCCCGTTGTAGCGCTCGCTTGCATGCTTGTTTTCCCGACAAATCAGCAGCCGTATACTGCGCCGGCAGGTAGGAGTCGCTCTCGGGATTCCAGGCAGCAACATCGATGCCATTTGCAATCCCCTTGACGCCATCCACACGGCTTGCCAGTACACCCTCAAGACCACATCCATATTCTGCGGTCATGATCTCCTTCGCATAGGTAGGACTTACCGTGGAAACAGCATCTGAAAAGATGATGCCGCCCTTCAGACAATTAACCGACCCATAGAACTCGAGGCCGCTCGTGGAAAAGAGCGATGGGGGAAGCCCTGTCTTCAGAAACTGCTGGCCAGGGAAGATGCCTTGATATCCCATGTTGTGCAGGGTCAAGACTACTTTTAGCTGTTCAAGTCCCTTATACTCGAGAGGAAGAGCTTTCAGATACACTGCACACAGTGCCGCCTGCCAATCGTGCAAGTGCAACACATCAACCTTCTCCTCACGAGTCTCGATCAAACCACGCACTATTTCCAGAACTGCTCGGCAGAACAGGATAAACCGTTCTAGGTTGTCCGGATAATCCTGATGGTCTTGTTGGTAGAGCCCGGCGCGATCAAAGTAGGGATCGTACCGCACGAACAGTACTCTCAACTGATGCGATGCATCTGTTACCGGTACGTTCTCTTCTTCCACGGTTACGTCGACCGGTTTTCCATCCACCGGAATAGAGAGTCGCATGGCCAGTGGGTGAGACTCACCGGTTACTCGACCTCGATAACCCGGCATGATCACTGTCACATGATGTCCCGACTTCGTCAGCTCGGTCGCCAACGCGCCGACTACGTCGGCCAATCCGCCCGTCTTGGCATAGGGAACGGCCTCGGAAGCTGCCATGATGATGTTCAAACTATCTGCTGATGCTGATGCCATGCAGGATATCAAGCGGACAACTTAGGGCTTGTAACCTTCGTCCAGTCGGGTTTTGAATCGATCCTCATAGGCCCAGGCTTTTGCAAGGGCATGCAACTCGTCGGCTTTGAGCTCTTCCTTGTAGACAAGGCGATCATCGAGAAATACCAGGAGCCAACCACGATCAGGGTATGCGAAATACACTCCTTCGCCCGCATGTACACCAGCCTTCCATCCCCTCGGCGCCTCTCCTGTTGCCACGCGCGATCGAGGAATCACGCTGAAATCCGGCATCACAAAAAAATGGCTGAACTCGCTATGATACAGTGGCGGTTTCCCCCAGGCATTTACGACTGCCCTCGTGGTGATCTGATCCAGCACTAGACTATTGGCTTGCACCAGCTGTTCTTGCTGCTCCAGCGTCGGCATGCTCTTGCAGCCTACGATCAATACGAGTGCCAACATTCCACTGAGGCACCGCATCACCTTTGTCAGGGCAACGGAAATGTTGGTCACGTTGTATCCTCGCCTCACATGAGCCGTCGGGATTTTGGCTCAACTGGTTTCACCGGCTGGCAGACATCGCACTGACACAATTTTCTTAACAATGAATACGAGTAGATACCGGTATCGTGGCCGTCGCTCCATGTGAACTGAAACGCGTAGCGTCCCACCGACTCGATGTCCTGGAGCATAATCAAGACCGGTACATCCTCTGACTTAAGACGCCGCTCGCCTGTCCACTCATCGACACAGGCTGCGCAGGGACAATGCTGCCGCAAATAGCGAACCGGATAGATACCCTTATGACCATCGCTCCACTGGATTCCCAGCACTCCCTTGTCGAGCCACTCCATATCTCGAGGCTCCAGAGCAGGAGCTGCCATGTGTTCACCTCTCATCGTGTCTTACTCATCCTGGCGATGCACGCGACAGGAAGTCAACCGGTGGTAGCCGCTTTCCGGCCACAACCGTCACATACCCCTCAATCGCTTCCTCCACCTCATTCCGCACTTGCCCCGTCGCTCGCAACCGCGTGAGTACCGTAGGAGCCAGCCGAATGGCTTGTTGGAGAAACAACAGGCTGCCGCGTGAGAATGCGACACATCGAACTCGTTGACGTGCGGCACAGGTCAAGCACACGAGGCCGCCGGCGATCGGAGAAAATTGAGGCTCCCCAACGAAATGCGTCTTCCCGCAGGCGGCGCAATGCTCGGTCTGCGGGCGAAACCCCGTCAATCCGAGCAGTCTGATCTGAAAAAGGAGCGCCGTAAAGGCAGGGTCTTCACTGTCACACAGCGATGCCAAGCCTTGCTGCAGCGTGTCGAACAAGAGCGGGTCCGGATCTCCATCTGGAGTGATCGCTGCCACGACATTGACCATTCGTCCCGCCGAGGCTATCAAGTCGAGGTCTTCCCGCAACATCTGAGAGGACCGTACCAGATCGACATGCGAGATCCGAAACAGCGAATCCCCGGTTTTTTCAAATAGATTCAGATGGCACAGACTGAATGGCTCAAGCGCAGCTCCGAAACGGCTTTTCTGACGGCGGGCACCTCGAGCCACCCCTCGGATTTTACCCAAGCTCTTCGAGTAACAGGTGACGATTCGATCAGCATCGCCCCACTTGCGGCTCCGCAAGATGATCGCCGTCGTCTTGACTAGAGGCACGGCTCTCTCCACTCCCAACCGCAACAGAGGCGTGGAAATACACCAGTCCGTGTCACCGGAGATACTCCAAGAAAAGAGTGGCCAAGGTTAGATAGATCGTAATACCGGTGATGTCGTTGGCTGTCGTGACAAATGGGCCGGCCGCAACGGCCGGATCGACCCCCACACGTTTGAGCAGAATCGGCATAATCGTGGCCATACTGGTCGACACCAGAAATGCGATGATCAACGAAGTTCCGACCACCATGCCTAAAAATCCTTGATGCAAGACCCAGCCAACCAGTGTCAGTGTCACCCCGCACGCCAGTCCCATGACCAGGCCGATCTTGGCTTCGCGAAAGAAGACAGGCCAGACATGGGTGAGTTCCACAGCGCCGGTGGCCAATCCGCGAATAATCAGCGTCGAGGACTGTAGGCCGACGTTGCCGCCCATCGCCGCAATCACGGGAATAAAGCTGACAATCGCAACGACCTCTTGAATCGTATAACGGAAGTACCAGAGAATCGCACCGGATAAAAGACTCCCGACTAAGTTGGTGAACAGCCACGGCAACCGCAACTTCGCGGAGCCGAAGCTCGACGACTTGGAGGCCGTATCCTCTTCAATCGCCCCGGCCATTTTCAGCATGTCCTCGGTCGCTTCTTCGCGGATCACGTCGACCACGTCATCGACGGTGATGATGCCCACGAGTTTGCCGTCCCGTTCCACGACTGGAATAGCCAACAAATTATAACTGGCCACCTGGCGTGCGACCTCTTCTTGGTCCATGTCAATGGTGACACTCATGGCCTCCCGAGTCATGATGTTCTTCAACGGAGTCGTCGGAGGGACGGTTATCAGCTGCCGCAGCGAAAGGACACCGACCAGACGATCATCCTTGTCCGTCACGTAAATATAGAACACCATCTCAGCATCGGTCGCCTGCTGCAACCGACGGATGGCTTCCTGTGCCGTGGCATCTTCCGGTAAGGAAAAGAACTCTGTGGTCATGATCGCGCCCGCCGTATCTTTGGGGTATTTGAGGATGTCGGCGACTTCGGTGGAATCCTCGGTCTTCATCAGAGCGAGAATTTCCTTCCCGCGCTCTTCGGGGAGAAACCCAAGAATATAGGCCACGTCGTCAGGACCGAGATCCTTCAAGAGCCACGCGATATCAGAGTGCAAGAGATCTGCGACGACCTGCTGAATACTTTCGCCATCTAGTTCACTCAGCACCTGGCCACGCTTGCCTTCGCCGCGGACCAGCTCGAAGATTTCCCGCTTTTCTTTTGGGGAGGAGAGATGGGTGACTGCTTTGGCGATATCAGCGGGGTGCATGCGCCCCAACATCTTGGAGAGGTTCGTGATAGCGCCTCGCCGCAGCAGCTTTTGCACGGACTGGATGACGATATCGGACTTCGTCTGCCCACGCTCGGTCTGATCACGCAAGACCTCGCGCAGCACATCGCGTTCGGACTGGCGAGGGCGCTGCTCCGGCACATGAGATTCTGTTGGCGGTTCCGTCGGCTGCATAATGTTTTAGTAACCCAACTGCACCAAGGTCTGCTCGTCCTCACGCCAGGCTTTTCTGACCTTCACCCACAGCTCCAGAAACACTTTCATGCCGAATAACCGTTCCATGTCCAGTCTGGCTTGCGTGCCGATCGACTTCAAACGCTCCCCGTGTTTTCCAATCAGGATGCCCTTCTGCGACTCTCGCTCCACTAAAATCGACGCTCGAATTTTCGCGAGCTTGTCCTGCTCGATAAACTCATCGATCTCGACCGCGACCGCATACGGCACCTCTTCTTCCGTCTCTTGCAACACCTTCTCACGGATCATTTCAGCCGCCAGCGTCCTCATGGTCTGATCTGTCATCACATCGTCGCCGTAGGCTCCTTCTCCGGATGGAAGATAAGGAACCGTCACAGCCAGCAACCGGTCAACATTGTCATCGGCCTGCGCAGAAACCGGCACGACTTCCGCCCAGGCGAAGAGTTTGCCATACCGATCGAGTGTCGGGAGCAACTTCTGCTTATTCACGAGATCGATTTTTGTGACGACAAGGATCACCGGACGCGGGCGTTTGGCCAACGCTTCCTTCATATACTTCATGGCCGTCATATCTCCGGGACCCGGCATGCTCGTCGCATCCATCAGCATGTACAACAGATCGGCATCTTCTAAGGTCTCCACGGCAGTACGCAGCATTCGACGATTCAGCAAGTGCTCGGGTTTATGAAGCCCTGGCGTGTCGAGAAAGGCAATTTGTGCTCCTTCCGCATGCACGACGCCCATAATGCGGGTCCTTGTGGTCTGGGGCTTACTCGACACAATCGAGATTTTTTCGCCCAGCAGGCAATTGAGCAGCGTCGACTTGCCGACGTTGGACCGCCCGATGATCGCAACTGTTCCAAACTTCATGGTTTTGACAACGACTCAGGTTTCTTGTCAGGGTCTGGCACCAACTGATAGACAGTCTCTCCCTTAC
>JBKKBQ010000242.1:0-5452 GCA_046714015.1 Nitrospira sp. | reverse complement strand
GCCATAGGCCCAGCTTCCAGGAGAAAACTGACGCAGCAATGAAGATGGAGCCGAGTTGCGTTGGTAAGGAGAAGAGACGGAACGTGCGGATCGTGGGGAATGATTTGCTCAGATCCCAGTGTTTCTTAGTTATGCCGCTTTAGCGGGGCGCCAGCGAAGGCCGACGTTCAAGAGTTCCTGGAGTAACTCTGAGTAATGATAGTCGACCTTCTTCGCCGAATCGGCAAAGTCTTCGTCTTCCGCGATCTGGGGGTTGGGATTGGCCTCCAGGACGTAGAGTTGTCCATCGGCCGTCATTCGCATATCGATTCGCGCATAGCCACTGAGCCCGAGGGCGCGATACACCCGTTTGGCCAGATCCTGAATTTCTTCGGTCTTGCCCTCCGGCAAGTTGTCCGCTTCGCGTGAGGTGATGCCGTATTTCTGCTGATACTTTCGGCTCCATTTCACCCGTTCGGTCGCGATACGTTTGGCGTCCTCCGGCAGCTTGTCCATGATGAGTTCCCACACAGGGAGCACTTGCAACTGTCCATTGCCGATGACCCCTACGTAGAATTCGCGACCCTCGACATACCGTTCGATCAGTGCCCCGCTCCCCACGCTATTGTGGATAAACGCGACCCGCTCGCTCAGTTTGTCGTCGTCCTCGACGATCGAGGCTTGGGAAATGCCCAACGAAGCTTCTTCGTTGACCGATTTGACGATCAACGGAAAGGAGAGCCATTTCGGCCGCTTCACTGTACGCCCTTGAGGGACTTCGATGAATTCAGGATAGGGGATTCGGTGAAAGGACAGCACTTTTTTCGTCAGCACCTTATCGCGTGCCAACATCAGGCCCCGCGGATTACAACCGGTATAGGGCATATGCAAGAGCTCGAGGTATGACACCACGTGCTGATCATAGACTGCCACGCCGTCGAACTCTTCCAACAGGTTGAAGGCGATGTCCGGCTTCCAATCCTCGATCGCCGAATGGATCACGCCGAGATCGCTCTTGACCCCCAGCGGGTACACCTCATGACCGAGTTGCTTCAGCGCAGAGATGACGTCGTATTCTGTCCGCCACTCCACGGTAGTCAAATCGTGGCCATTGACCTGGTCGGGAGGCACAAGGTCTTCATGCATGAGGACAATCACTCGTAGTCGCTTCATAGGGCTACCCGGTGCCGCCCACTTCGCAAAAAGTTCATGGTGTGAACGGTCAGAAGGATGGTGAAATCGAGTTTGGCCTGTTCTTCCGTGACGGGAACCCGAAGATTCAGTTCGCGGCATCGTTGGATCATGTCTTCCAGGACCTGATCGATCGTGTATTGATATTCGCCGGTCCAACTGGCGACCTTTCGTCGCACTTCTCGACGAAAACGGTTCAGAAATGTTGCGGCACTCGGCTTGCTCGCATGGCCCGGCAAACTCGAAAACAAGCGTTTTAAGTCAGGGTCGTACTGCGACTGTCGTTCGACTCCATAATGTCTCCGCTTGCGTTCATAGTGTTCGCGAAGGGTTTTTTTCAAACTCGGGAGTGGATCAATTTCTTCGCGAGTGGTCACGGAAGGTGAGACCCCTCGAAGTTCCTTCATAAGTCCATCGACATACTTGAGCTTTTTGAGCACAGGCCACCCCTGGTACCGTTCCTCCCACAGAGAGTCCGGTGTCAGCCAGACCGCGAAGGTTTCAGCAAAGTCTTCGTCCGGGTGGCTCTGGGCATACCACAAGTCCAAGTGGCGGACGAAACTTCGACTATAGGGTCGGGGGGAGTAGTACATCGGGTACTGTTGGGACGACTTGCCGAAAATGTGCTGGCGCGTTTTTCGTCGGCGGATGGTGTAGGCATTTTCGATCGCATGGCCCGCTTCGTGGCGAAGAATGCGCAAACACCATTCCGTGGTCCCGCCTTCCACTTCCAACATTTGGGCTTGTTCAAGCTTTGCGAGGCGAGGATGCGCCAGGTAAAAGGGGACGGCGATACCCGGAACTCCATCGGGTGTAAACCACTCATTGGAGAGCCAGAAGTGCGGACGAAATAATAAGCCGCGGCACTCCAACTCTCGGGTCAGCTCGGCGATGGGTTGCTCGAGGAATCCGCCCTTAAGCCCGACCTGTAGGTCGCACATCGAAAGATCCAATAGCGCATCGTCCGACCAGGACGCCCAGTGGGGATCGTCCTGTCCGATGACGGGTGTCTTTAGGACATCGGAAGCTGTGCGGTCCATGAAAGGCAAACCTCTGAAATACGCATCTTGTGCCGCTCATGGAAAATATAGCATGCAGTGTGTATCTCGTCTGATGATGACGCTTGTCAGAGATGGTCGTGAGGCAGGCGAGCAGAAAATTGTACCAACAGTTCCAGTTTGAACCGACGCTACGGATTCATTGGTCGTCAACTTCTCTGAAATGTGGGAGTCGTGTCATCAGAGCCGGTACGGCTTCCCAAATATGGTCGATGACCGACTCCACATACGCTCGCGCTTCGACGAGATCACGCTCCCAATGAGGAAGAGCTTCGTGCAGGTCGAGAATCGGGGTTTCTTCGCCGAACGACACTTCATTGAAGAGTGGAGCCGTCAGACCGAATTGCCGCTGAATAAACTCACGATGGTTCAGGCTCATGGCAATAATAAGATCCATCCGATCGATCAGTTCCTTGGTCAGTGCTTGTGGAATGTGCGCAGAGGGGTCGATGCCTTTCTGGATCAGTGGGGTACTGACCACAAGGGGAACCGATTGAGGCGAGGCGTTGATGCCGGCCGATTCCACTCGGTAGCAGGATTGTGGACCGCTCTGTGCCCGGACCGCGTATTCGGCCGCCACACTGCGGAACACGTTTCCCGTACAGACAAAGAGAATGGACTGCATCATAGACGGTTCGTTCACTCCTTCCCAAACTGACTGTCGACAGGACCACAATGGAGTCGCTACAATCTTGCCATGATTGTCCCCCTTGCTCCAACATCAACGCCTAAATTAGACGAAGCGACGGAGAAGATACAAACCCGCATCTGCCGGCTGGTGGGCCAGGCCATCGCCGACTACCGGCTCATTGAAGAGGGCGACAAGGTCATGGTGTGTCTGTCGGGTGGTAAGGACAGTTATGGTTTACTGGATATCCTGCTTGTGTTGCAACGCCGGGCGCCCGTTCGCTTTGATCTGATCGCAGTCAACCTCGACCAGCGGCAACCAGGTTTTCCGGAACATGTGCTCCCTCAGTATCTGACGAGTCGCGGAGTTCCGTTCCATATTGAATCCCGCGATACCTATTCTATTGTGAAACGACTCATCCCGGAGGGGCAGACGACGTGCTCGTTGTGCTCACGGCTACGGCGAGGACACCTCTATCGCATTGCGACTGAGCTTGGCGCCACCAAGATCGCGCTCGGTCACCACCGTGACGACATCATTGAAACCTTGTTCTTGAATCTCTTCTATACGGGCAAGCTGAAGGCCATCCCACCCAAGTTGCGTTCAAAGGACGGACGTCATCTGGTCATTCGACCGTTGGCATTCGTCAAAGAGACGGACTTGGCTCGCTATGCAGAGCTGCGAGCGTTTCCAATCATTCCCTGCGACCTCTGCGGCTCTCAAGAGGATTTGAAACGCAAAAAAGTGAAGGCCTTTCTTCAGCAATGGGAACGGGAGTCCCCCGGTTGTACGGACAGCATCGCCGCCGCTCTCGGCAATATCGCACCGTCGCTCCTGATGGATTCTCGGCTCTTTGATTTCAAGTCGCTGGCATCGGTGGGAAGCGATCAGCCTGAAGGCGACGCCTGGCTAGACGAAGAGCCGGAACGGTTCGTGGAGACATAGGCTACGCATAAGCCGCAGGTCGTCAATCGCGCGCCCGCGTGCAGGCGGAGAGACTACGGTGTTTCCGGCTGGATGGCGCTACGCCGCACGTCGCGCAGCAGTCGTTCGACGATCAGCCGCATGAAGAAAAACCCCAGCTTTGGGTTCTGGTAATACAATCGGTAGATCATCTCGTCAGTCATCTTGTATAGCTCGCAGTCGGTGTCACAGATCACGGTCATGGTGCGGATCTTCTCGGCGGCTCCGCGCGCCCGTCTCACTCGGCGACTCCGCAATTTCGCGACGAACTGTCATGAATAATGTGGGCTAAGCTGATCAGCGCGATCTAGAAGACGGGGTAAATGACGAGGGGAAGCTGACCATGGTATGGTGCGGCCCATGAAAATACGAGTGCTAGGCTGCCACGGGGCGGATTGTCTCGTGGACGCAACAGAGGGGCCGGTCCGTCAGGAGAGCTGTGGGTTTCTCATCGATGACTCCGTGCTTTTGGACGCCGGCACGATCGGCACGCGACTCACCCTGGCGGAACAGCGTCGTATCCGGTTCGTGCTGCTCAGTCACCTTCATTTTGATCACATCAAGGGCCTTCCGCTGTTGGTCGACAATCTAGCCGAACAGTTCGTGGCTCCTGTCATCGTCGCGGCCACTGAACCGGTGATTCAAGGATTGATCGACCATGTGTTTAACGATCAGGTCTATCCGAATTTTTTCAAGCTGCCGGATCGAGAACGTCCGGTCATGCAGGCGCAAGTTCTCCATCCCGGAAAACCGGTCATGCTGGGCCACCTCGAAGTCATTCCCGTTTCGGTTAACCATACAGTCCCCACCGTGGGATATATCGTGAAGGACCGGGGAGCTGCCTTGCTCTACAGCGGCGATACCTATCAAACAGATGAAATCTGGAGCCTGGGCCGGATGACCCCGGAACTCAAGGCCGTCTTCCTTGAATCATCCTTTCCTGACGAAATGGGGCAGTTAGCCAAAAAATCCAAACACCTCACCCCTTCGCTGTTCCTCAAAGAGTTTCAAAAACTCGAACGTCCCGACCTGCCTATCTACGCCTATCACATGAAGCCGGAATTTCGTCACCGGATTGAAGCGCAAATCAGCCGGCTGGGTATCAAGCGGGTGGCGTTTCTTGCTGAAGAGCAGATCGTCATCTTGTGATGGGCCTTCGATCCTCCCGCTGAATCTCGTAAATCCTTGCACGTGGTTCACCTTGCCAGTCTGTAGCCTGCTATCTAACGCAGGTCTTTTACTTTATCTCCTGCATTCAGACATGGATCATGAAGAATTCTTCATGAACTTCTAACGTGGTCTTCATAGTTGGAGGAGTATGCTCTACATGGGGAGAAGGGGGGTGAACGTTCATGATGACTACATTCTTTCTCTTGATAGTCGCACTGAGCGTCATCGCAGGGGTGATGTATAGGGTGACGTTGAGTTTCAGTGCGGTCAGATTCAAACAAAAGGCCCATCTTCGTCGAGTCATCCGGGCGCTCGCATGTCTGACGCTCCTCGTACCGGGGTTAGCCCAGGCCCATGGCAATGTGGCGATGGAAAAGGATAGCTGCGTCCGACGGGTCGGAGGGAATCTCGTCCATTTTAACGCCTATCAGCCGCAGCATGCGGCGAACGCCCAGTACTGCAC
>JBKKBQ010000241.1:0-3422 GCA_046714015.1 Nitrospira sp. | reverse complement strand
CCCTAAATGAGATGTTCAAGTTGATAGCAAAGGATCTGCGATGGCTCGATTAGTCTTGCTTCGGCATGGGGAGTCACAATGGAACTTGGAAAACCGCTTCACGGGATGGGTCGATGTCCCACTTTCCCCCAAAGGGATCGAGGAAGCGAAACAAGCCGGTGAAAAACTCCGTGGGGTTACCTTTGACCGGGCGTTCACATCGGTGCTCACTCGCGCGAATGAGACCTTGAGACTTGTCTTGGAGGCCATTGGCCAAACAACCATCCCGATCGAGAAGGACAAGGCATTAAACGAGCGGATGTACGGAGAACTCCAAGGGCTGAATAAGGCCGAAACTGCCAAGAAGTACGGGGACGCGCAAGTGAAGATCTGGCGACGAAGCTATGATGTGAAACCGCCTGGCGGAGAAAGCCTCAAGGATACGGCCGAACGCGCGTTGCCCTATTATGAGAAAATGATCAAGCCCTGTTTAGTGAAGGGGGAAACCATCATCATTGCGGCGCATGGCAATAGTCTTCGCGCGCTGGTGATGGAGCTGGACCAATTGTCGAGGGAAGAAGTATTGGAGCTCAACATTCCGACCGGCGTGCCGCTACTCTACGAGTTTCACGACAGTGGCACGGTGTTGTCACACCGCTATCTGTGAGGTGGGCTTATCCTACCTCGTCGAGCACCCTGCCGTATTCCGCAGCCGGCGCATAGTCGATCAGCAACACGAGGAGTTTTTCACGATCTTCTGATGGAATGATGCCGTTGTCTTCCATCAGGGAGGCCGTCTCTGCACAAATACCCATGTGACTGATCCCCTCCTGATCGACCAGATGAGCGTATCGCTCACGCCGTTCCATCAGCTCTGAGTGGTAGTCATTCCACGTATCGGCACCCAGCCGGCCGGACGCCCACCATTCCTTCTGGATCGACTCGAACAGCGCGTCATGGATCGCAACCCGATACTTGGTGGGAATATGGGCATCAATGGCAGCCAGAATCCAATAGAGATTCAACGACAGAATTTCACGTGCGATCTGTTTGGCTGAAGATCCCGACGACTCAATCCCGTATTCCTCAAGCTGAGATACGGTGATAGGTTGAGGCATGGCATGGAATAAGGCCGCTGAGGCTTCGGTAGGTGTCATAGGCTCCCCCTGTCGGCGAGCAGGATACTGCAGGGTCTGTCCTGTCCTCAAGGAGGGGGGCTTGGAATGGACAGATTGCGGTGATTCACACGTTCTCCAGAAACATCAGAGAGGGCGGCAATCCAAGCAGGCAGGGAAACAGGTCTGTGGAAGCGAAGCGGGACCCTGTCAGCCTCTCAGAGGCCGACAGGGTCGTCTGCTGAGTGTCAGCGACTTGAAACTTTTTGGACCATCCCACCGTATTGGGATGTGCCTCGGGTGTTGCGTGCAACTTGCTCGTCCTGTTCACCCGTGGAGGCGATCGGCTCCGGCAACTGGGTCACGACAATCTCGACCCGCCGGTTTTTGCTCCGGCCTTCTTCCGTATCGTTGGACGCGATGGGGTGAGAGTCTGCATACCCGACGGTCCTGACTCTGTCGGCACCCAATCCGCCCTTGACCAGAGCCTGGCCGGCATGTTCGGCCCGTGCCCGAGAGAGTTCAGTGTTGTCCTTAAACGGTCGCCGACTATCGTACTTGACCGGCATGCTATCGGTATGTCCCGCGACTTCCACGCTCTGCGGACGGAATTTACGCAAGGCCACCCCGATTCGCTTAACCAAGGAGGTCCCCGCCGGCGTCATGGTGGCACGCCCTTTGGGGAACAGCTCGCCCGATGACAATGCAAGAGTTAACTTCTCTCCGCGCTGCTCTAACACCACACTGCCTCGTTTGAGATCCTCTTGGAGCGCGGTCATCAGCTTCTCGTTGACCTTGGTCAGGTCGGTCGTGGCGCGTGCTGTCGTGACGGCTTGCCGAGGAAGTGCATGTTTATTGGCGAGATCCTGCTTGGCTGCCTTCGGCAAGCTGCGTCCCAGGCTCGCGAGCAATTGCTTCGCCTGCGTGAGCTGCGAGTTTCGAGCGGCGAGTTCCCTATCCATGTTGGCCTTGGCCAGCTGGAATTCTTGCTCTTTCGCCACCATCTGCAGGTCGAGATCCGCTATACGTTGCATCGCCGTATCAAGCTGGTCATTGTTGATGGCAGATTGTCGCTCAATGTCGAGGACTTGTTGTCTGGCCAGCTCCAGGCTGCTTTTTGTCCGGTTCAGCTCCTGCGACATCTGTTGGTGGGTGTCTCGTTGGGTGCAGAGTCCCGCGAGTTCCTGTTCCTTTTGGGTCAGTTGCGCTTCCAACGCTTCCGCGCGGGTCTTTTCGACGTTCAACTGATTCGCTGCCGCTGCCGTCTTCTCCCGCAGAAGGGCCAGCTCCTTCTCTTTGGCAGTGAGCTGTTGCAGGAGTTGCTCCAGCCGCACTATTTCCGTGGCTGCGTCTGAGGATTGGCTCTGGGGAGGGTCTATCGTAATAGAAGTCATAGGTGTAATAGTTGTAGCAGGAGCGGTCTCATCGCTCTCGACTCTATGGATATACGAGCCTACGTCGTTGTCCTGTTGAGCGTGCCGACCATCGGCCGGCCTCAGGAACCCGACGAGCATGGCCAAGAGAGAGTGTTGGCCATTGTCCGATCGAACGGCGATCGGCTGGTTATCGGCCATGGACTGAGTGACAGCAGCCAGGCTCGATTCCTGGCCATTCACCGTGACGGTGAAGAGAAAGGCGAAGGCGATCAGTTTCTTAACCATGTCTCACCTCACTAGGAATAAGTAAGTGGCAGCGGCTCCACGATCGTTTCAAAAGTTTGAAAGTCCAATGCCTGGAAAGATTCTTTCCTGTTCACACGGCCACACGACCGCAACGAAACGGAAGAAAGCGATTCGCCACAACACTGGAGCTGATACTGGAACATGCTCTAGAATATAAATGGACCTAGAAAGTCCTACTCTGTCCTATACGCCGTCTCGCAACACTTTGCAACTGGGGATTTTGACTGGACGCTGCATCCAACAAGGCGGGTGGGAGACTCGTGAAAGACCGTGAGAGGGCCTAGGTAGTAATAGGCAGTTGAGGTGTCAGTCACCCAATATCTAGGGGCCAGGCATAACGGACCCCTGGCGAGAGCCGAACTCTACGCCAGAACCCTTCTCGGATGCTTTCTTGCTGAACTTCACAAATAGATATCTTCCTGGCACCGTGCTTGTGTCGGAATTTCCCCCTTCAATTCTAAACAACGCCCTCGGAGCATCGCCACCTGCGTCTTCAGTTGTGTACTCTGGTGCAACCCATCCCTCACTGAATCTATTCAGATCCTTATGGCGAATCCAAATAGATGTACCCAGTGAGGCTTCAGTTCCTCAGACAACGGCACAATTGTGGAAATTCACGTCGTTATAAGTAGATTCACCATGGCCC
>JBKKBQ010000240.1:0-19474 GCA_046714015.1 Nitrospira sp. | reverse complement strand
ACCAGGCGGACACGAGAATGTCATCCTTACTGAAGAATCCGGCCGTCAGAGGAAAACCGGCAAGCGCCAGCGAGCCGACCACAAACGTCCAGTAGGTAATCGGCAACTTGTCTTTTAGGCCGCCCATGTGTCGCATGTCCTGTTCATGGTGCAGCGCGATAATGACCGAGCCACAGCCCAGGAACAGCAGGGCTTTGAAGGCGCCGTGTGTCAATAAGTGATACATGCCGGAGGCGTAGGCGCCGAGTCCGCAAGCCATGATCATGTACCCGAGCTGACTGACCGTCGAATAGGCGACGACACGTTTGATGTCGGTTTGAGTCAACGCAATCGTGGCGCCGAGGACCATCGTCGCCGCGCCTGTAATCGCGACCACGCTCATCGCGGTTGGAGAAAGGTTATAGATCGGGGCAAGCCGGGCCACCATGAAGACGCCGGCTGTGACCATCGTGGCGGCGTGAATAAGAGCCGAAATCGGCGTAGGTCCTTCCATCGCATCAGGCAGCCAGACGTGGAGCGGAACTTGGGCGGATTTACCGACCGCACCGGTAAAGAGCAAGAGTGCGATGAGAGTGAAGACGGAAACCTCCCAAGTTCCGCCGAAAGGGCCGAGGAGATTCATCGTCAACTCAGTCGTCTCATGGAGGGCAGGAAAGATGTCGAGGTAGTTCAGCGAGCCGAACTGATACCAGACAAGCAGAAGGCCCAACATAAACCCGAAATCGCCCACGCGATTCACGAGGAATGCCTTGGTAGCAGCCGCACTGGCGGACGCACGTTCGTACCAATGACCGATCAGTAGATAGGAGCATAGTCCGACGGCTTCCCAGAACACGAAGAGCTGGAGCAGGTTATCGGCCAGAACCAGCATCAACATCGAGAAGGTAAACAGGGCGATATAGCTGAAGAAACGGGCATAGCCTGGCTCGCCGTGCATGTAGCCGATCGTGTAGATGTGGACGAGGGAACTGACCCCGGTCACCAGCAGAAGCATGACGGCGGTCAGCCGGTCGATATGGAGACCGAAGTGAATGTCCAGATTCCCGGATGTGAGCCAGGTATACAGCGGAACCGAAATGACGGAGCCGGAAACCACTTCTAAAAAGGCCGACACCGACAAGGCGAGCGACAACACGACTGCCGGAACCGCGACAAGGTGGGCGCGGTCTTTGATGCGCCAGCCGGCCAAGCCAAGTAGGAGAAAGGCGGTGAGCGGAAGGAGTGGGATGAGGGCGTAGATCATGGGATCAGATGTTCAATGGTGAATGGATAATGGTTGATGTGAATGGTGGATGAAGGTCTCGCAAGGCTCTCGAATCATTGATCATTAAACATTCACCATTGACCATGATTTTTCGTGCCTACCATTTGAGCAGGTTGAAATCTTCGACGTTGATGGTCGATCTCGATCGGTGCAGGGCGATGATAATCGCGAGTCCGACGGCAACTTCGGCAGCAGCGACCGTCAAGGCAAAAAAGACAAACACTTGACCGCCGAGATCCTGCAGATGGTCGGAGAACGCGACGAAGTTAATGTTGGTCGCGTTCAGCATCAGTTCCACCGACAGCAGAATGGCAATGATATTGCGCCGGATCAGCACGCCCACGACGCCCGTCAGGAAGACGATGGCGCTTAAGATGAGGTAGTAAGAGATTGGAATAGTCATTGGTCAACAGTCATTTGTCATTAGTCATCGGTCAATCGAAAGAACAATGAGGCGGAACTCTCTCCAATGACGAGTGACGAATGACCATTGACTCTTCACGCTTCGCCTCCGCCGATGTCGCGCTTTGCGAGGACGATGGCGCCGATCATTGCCACAAGAAGTACCAAGGAGGCAACCTCGAACGGGAATAAATAGGTGGAATAAAGCGTTTTTCCGATGGCTAACGTATTGTCGACGGCGATGGTGCCATGCGGTTCCGACTCGAGCGATCGAGGGCCGGTGTTGATTGCGCCGGCTCCGCCGGAGAGCAGCAAGAAGGACTCAATCAGCAGTGGAACGCAGACAAATCCTGCGATCCGCCATTGACTGTGGTACCGGTCGTCCTCTTTGACGTTCAAGATCATGACGACGAACAAGTACAGCACCAGAATGGCTCCGGCATAGACGATAATCTGCACGGCGGCCAGGAATTCGGCATGGAGTGTGATGAAGAGCCCGGCCACATGGAAAAACATGACGAGTAAGGAGAGCGCGCTGTAGACGGGGTTTCTCAGCGCCACCACCAGAATGGAGGTAATGGCGATCATCCCGGCAAAATATCCAAAAAACAGCTGCGACATGAGACGGTTCCTGAATTAGAGGTCGCCCCGGACCTGACTCAGGCAACGGTGTTGCCGTCATCGATCGTCCGATGAGTAATCTTTGAGAGTCAGTCCGGTTTTGGTGGCACGTGCTTGAATGCCACGTTGAAAAACGCGACGTTTGGATGTTGAAGTTCCAAGCGTTTCTCGCGGACTGGAAACGAACGGTCGCCGATCGCGAGCAATTGTTCTTTATTCAGGTGGAGCTGCCGCTTGTCGTATACCGCCCACTCAAATTCTCTCGTCATGCCCAATGCGTCAACGGGACAGGCATCCACGCACATCCCGCAGAACAAGCAACGGGTCATGTCCATGTAATATTCTTTCGAGTAACGCTTCGTGGGTTCACCCGGCACTTCGGCGCTGACGACCCGGATGACGCGCGACGGACAGGCAGCTTCGCACAGGTCGCATCCCACGCACTTCTCGGTCCCATCATCGTATCGGAGCAGCGCGAGCATGCCCCGATAATTGTCCGGCAGCGTGCGTTTTTCGTGAGGGTATTGCAAGGTTACGGGACGGTAATTGAGGAGATGCGACAATGTCGCCTTCATGCCGACGAGAATTTCGTAGAACGTGATCGTTTTGAACCATCCGTATAGGTTCAAACGCTTGGTGGTCGCTGTAGATGCCATATCGGTCTCGTCCGCTACTTCATCGGTTGTAGAAAAACACGGCGAGGGACGTCACGACGATGTTACCCAGCGCAATGGGCAGCAGTACCTTCCAACCGAATCTCATCAGCTGATCGTATCGCAGTCTCGGTAACGTGGCTCGAAGCCAGAAAAAGAGGAACAAAAACGAGTACGTCTTAACCGCAAACCACATCGTGTTTTCGACCCACGCCAAGGACGGCAGGCCGATGAGCGCCATAATCGTTCCGGGGAACGGCGCGTTCCATCCGCCGAGAAACAGCGCGGCCGCGACACAGGACACTAACACCATGTTGGCGTACTCGGCGAGGAAAAAGAACGCGAATCTGAGGCCGCTGTATTCAGTGAAGAAGCCGGCGACGAGCTCGCTCTCCGCCTCCGGCAGATCGAACGGGACGCGGTTGGTTTCAGCCACCGAGGAGATCACATAGACGACAAACGCAAAAATTTGTGGGGCTGGTAACGCGAAGAGATACCAATTCCAAAAGCCTCCGGCCTGGGCATCGGTGATTTTCACGAGGCTGAGCGAACCGGCCAGAATCAATATGCCGACGATGGACAATCCCACATTGAGCTCGTAACTGATGATCTGCGCCGCCGATCGTAGCCCACCAAGCAATGAGTATTTGCTGTTGGACGCCCATCCCCCCAGGATGATGCCGTAGGCCCCGAGCGACGCGAAAGCTAGAATGTACAGAATGCCGATATTAATGTCGCTGATGATAAACGGTCTTACGGTGATGCCACCGACCTCAAATGTCTGGTTGGGGCCCCACGGAATCACGGCAAATCCGATGAACGCGGGAATGAGACAAAGAATCGGCGCCATGGTGAACAGGAACTTGTTGGCGCCGGCGGGGATGATGTCCTCCTTGAAAAACAGCTTAATGGCATCTGCAAACGGTTGGAGAATGCCGTAGGGTCCCACTTCCATCGGACCCATGCGGTCCTGCATCCAGCCCAGGACTTTTCGTTCAGCAAGGGTGAGGATGAGCACCGTGATGACCACGATACCCATGACCGCGGCGATCTGCGTAAGGGAGATAGCGAGACGCAATCCGAATTCAGTCACAATTGGACTCCTCGATTAGCATAGCATCGCGATGAAAAGCATCATCACGCCACCTTCATCATCGACACAGTCGCCGTCCGGAACGCCGGCACATGGGTGATCGGATCGACGACGCATTCAAATAGTCGGACGGCAGCTTGACCGAAGTGATATGGGAACCATGCCGTCCCTTGTGGAACTCGCTCCATAATTTTGACCTCGGTCGTCATTTCCCCGGACATGCTGGAAAGGCGGACCCGATCGCCATCCGCCAAGGCAAAGCGAGCGGCGTCGAGCGGATTGATACGGAGCCGACCGCTCCCTTCGACTTGTAACAACCCCTTCGACCGCGTAGACAATTTTCCCGAATGGAATAGGCTCTGTGTCAATTCCAGCTGTACGGTTCCATCCGGTCTGGACGCTCGTCGAATAGGGCGGTACCTCATGGCGAGGTCGCGCTGATATCCATCGGTGAGATAGTGGTCCACGGCTGTGCGATCGACATGTGGCGGCAACGGTGCCGGCCCCAGCGAGCCATAGCCGGGAATGAGACTCCGAATTTCCTTGAGGATCTCCTTGCTCTCGGCATACTCCATCGGCGACCCCAATAGGATGGAAAGGGCGGAAAAGATTTCCCAGTCAGGGCGGCTTTCTCCGATCGGCTCGATCGATGGACGAACGGCCTGCACATGTCCCTCGGTATTGGTAAATGTCCCATGTTTTTCCAAGGAAGAAGCGGCCGGCAACACGACATGGGCCAAGGCGGCCGTCTCCGTCAAAAACAGCTCCTGGCACACCAAGAGATCGAGCTTGCGCAGTGATGCCTCGGCATGAATCGATGCTGGGAGGCTTCCGATTGGATTCTCTCCGACGATGAACATCGCCTTGAGGGATCCCGCGTTGGCCCGATCCAACATCTCGATGAGGGAGGCTCCTCTGTCGGTCGGAAGTTCGCCCTTCCATTGCTTCGCGATCCGCTCGCGCTCCGTGCCGCTGGCGATGGGGCGCGCACCGGGCAGCAATTCGGTGACGGTTCCCATTTCGACCGAGCCCTGGTCGTTGTTTTCCTCGGCGAGCGGCGCAAACCCACAGCCAGGCCCATCCAACTTCCCCGTTAGAAGAAGCAGATCGAGAAGGGCCAAACATCCGCCGTAGCCATGTTCACTCCGCAGTAAGAGCTGTCCGGCCAAGATCACGACTCGCCGTGCTCCCGCCAACACCGTAGCTGCCTTCACAAAAGCATCCCGCTCGATTCCGATGGCCGCCTGGAGATCCTGCCAAGAGGTCTGTTGTAGCGCGCTCGTCATGGCGTTGAGATACGCTGGATGCCGTTGCGCGAGGTCCGGGTGTGTCAAATGCTGTTCTACGACGGCCTTCACCAGACCGAGGATGGCATGGTGCGTGTCGCCGGTCGGAATACGGAAATGATGGTGTGAGAGATTGGCGATGTTGCTCATCGTGTCGACGACCGGCTCCAGTGCTTCGATGGTAATCAACGTCGCCCCGAGTTTCTTCACCGCTTCTTTGACTTTGAGACCCGTGATGGGATTCGTCTCGGTAATGTTCGTGCCGACGAGGATCAGGGCATCCGCGTTCAGGATGTCGTCGAAGGTGACGGTCCACCGATGCGTCCCCTGCACGAGTTGCATGGCCTGCAGGCCGTTGATATGGCCATAGCGCGCGCTGCTGTCGATATGGTTGGTGCCGATGGCTACGCGTAGAAGTTTTTGAAAGAGATACAGCTCCTCGTTGGTGCAACGGCCTGAGATCAATCCACCAAAACTGTGTCCGCCGTGAGCCGCTTTAATCTCCACGATACGGCCGGCGACATATTCCAAGGCTTCTTCCCATGTCGCTTGGACGAGCACGCCGTCCCGCCGAATAAGCGGGTGGGTCAGGCGACTTGGGTGGCTGACCGCATGGAATCCAAAAAACCCGCGGGCGCACAAGTCTCCGTTATTGCGTCCCGCTCCATGCGCCGAGTTCACCTCAATGAGTTCCTGGTCCTTCGTCTGGACGGTCATTTGACATCCATCTCCGCAGTAGCCGCAGATGGTTTCTGCTCGTTTCAGCATCCATGGCCGATATTCGTACATGGACAGCCGGCTGGTAATCGCTCCGACCGGGCAGATCTGGACGCAGCCTCCGCAGAACTCGCACTCGAGCGGGTGAGAGCCGAAGTGTTTGATCTCCGTCATGGTCCCGCGACCGACCGGCGCCAGCGCCTTGACGTCCATCACCTCGTCACAGTACCGGACGCAACGGAGACACTGCACGCAACGATTCATCTGCGTTTCGATGAGCGGACTAAAATAGTCTTTTTGGAAGATCCGCTTGGTTTCGACGAACCGACTGCTCGCCGTGTACTGGTGAGAAAAGTCTTGGAGATCGCACTTTCCGCCTTGATCGCAGACCGGACAATCGAGCGGATGATTGGCCAGAATGAACTCGAGCACCGATTTATGGGCATCGTTGACCACCGTGGTGGCGGTGCGGACGCTCATCCCTTCGTCGGCCGGTGTGCTGCAGGCCGTCTGAAGCTTGGGCATCTTCTCGATTTCAACCAGGCACATGCGGCAATTGGCGTCCGGTTTGAGTTTCGGGTGATAGCAGAAATGCGGAATCATGACCCCGACGCGACGGGCCGCTTCGATCACCAATGTCCCTTTCGGGACGTTGACCGTCATGCCGTCGATCGTGATGCGCACGGTTTGTGTTGTAGTCGCAGGCATAGTCAAACTTTGTTATCTGATGATCTGTCGATCTGAAGATTTGAGGGATGTCATCCACTCAACAGATCATCAGATTGACAGATTTCCATCAATGCCTTCCCACCGGCTCCAGCCGGATCAGATTCGCCGCTTCTGCTTCGTTGATCAAGTCGACATATTCCTGCCGCCAATGCTTCAGCGTGCTTTGGATCGGAGCGACTTCCGCGTCGCCGAAGGCACAGACCGTGCGGCCCGCGATGTTTTTGCATAGATCCAACAAGGTTTCAAGATCCTCCATCCGACCACGCTTCGCCAAAATTCTACGGAGCGTCTGGACGAGCCAGGCGCTGCCTTCACGGCATGGGCTACATTTCCCACAGGACTCATGGTAGAAAAATTCCATCAACCGAAGCGCAGCCCAGACCATGCTGGTGCCTTCTTCCATCACCGTCACGCCGCCGGATCCTAGCATCGATCCCGCCGCCGCAACATGCTCAAAATCCAGTTTCACGTCGAGATGGGCCGGCGTCAGAAAAGGCGCCGACGCGCCGCCGGGAATAATGGCCTTCAACGGCTTATCGGACCGCATGCCGCCGGCATACTCGTAGACCAATTCTCGGACCGTCATCCCCATCGGAACTTCATAATTGCCCGGTCGTTTCACATGCCCACTGACACAGAAGACTCTGGTACCCGTGCTTTTCGGCGGCGAACCGATCGCCGCAAACCATTCGGGGCCTCGGGCGATGATATGGGGGAGGTTCGCCAGCGTCTCGACGTTGTTGACCACGGTCGGCTTATTGTAGAGCCCATGCGTGGCTGGAAACGGCGGTTTGATGCGGGGGAGTCCACGTTTGCCTTCGAGCGATTCCAAGAGGGCTGTTTCCTCGCCGCAGATGTAGGCCCCCGCTCCCCGATGCACCCACACGTCTGCGTTGATCCCTGTCCCGAGAATGTTCTTTCCGATATACCCGGCGGCCCTCGCTTCGCCGATGGCCTGTTCCAAAATCTTTGAGCCCAAGACCATTTCCCCGCGAATATAAATGTAGGCGGTTTCCGCACCGATGGCATAGCAGGTCAACACGATGCCTTCCAAGACTTGATGGGGGTCCCGTTCCATGAGTTGACGATCCTTAAACGTACCGGGCTCGCTCTCGTCGGCGTTGCAGCATAGATAACGGGGGCCTTGATAGTCTTTCGGCAGAAAGCCCCATTTCACGCCGGTCGGGAAGCCTGCGCCACCTCGGCCGCGTAAACCGGACTTGCGGACCATCGCCGTGACATCCGCCGGGGCGATCTTCCCGAGCGTGTTGCGCAAGGCTTGGTAGCCTCCGGTCTTCTGATAGTCCGTCAGCGACCCGGTATAGCCGGGTTGCATCATATTCTTGAGCAAGATCAGTTCATGCTTCGGCATCGGTTTCCCTATCGATGGTTAATGGATGATGCATGACCCCATTGTTCATGAACCATTAACCATTTCCGTCAGCGCTCGGCGCTGACGGGTTCCGGCCACATAAACGGTCCAGTTTTCAGGGGACTGGTTCCTGTCGATCGCAGATCGAACAAGATGCGGTCCAGTTTGTCCTCGGTCAACTGCTCATAATAGTCATCATTGACCATCATCATGGGACCGGTCCCGCACGCGGCTAAACATTCCACCAGGCTGAGGGTGAACAGCCCGTCTGCCGTCGATTCACCCGGAGCAATGCCTAGCTTCGCTTTGATCCATTCGATCACCGTGTCCGACCCGACGAGCGCGCACATGAGCGACTTGCACACCTGAAGGTGAAACTTGCCCACCGGCTTCAGGTTAAACATCGTGTAAAAGGTGATCGTCTCATAGACTTGCGGAGGCGTCAGCCTGAGCAGATGCGCGATCTCCTGCATCGCCGACTCGGTCACATAGCCTTGATCGCGTTGGGCGACATAGAGGAGCGGGATCAAGGCGGAACGTTCGACCGGGTAGCGTGACAGGATGTCAGTGATTTCGCCCTTATATTGTTCTAAAAAAGTCATGCTTCCTCAGTCCTGGCGCTGACAAGTTCCAGATGTCAGCCTGTCAGCGCTCTTTCCTGTCAGCCGTTCATAGATCACCGATCGCACTCCCCCATGACCACATCGTAGGTCCCGAAAATCGTGATGATGTCGGAAATCAAGTAGCCGCGTGCCATATGATCGAATGCCCCCATGTGAATGAAGGAGGGCGAACGAATTTTCAATCGATAAGGGCGTGGAGATCCATCACTAATGATGAAAAATCCCAATTCGCCCTTCGGCGCTTCGGTCGCGCAATAGGTTTCCCCCTTCGGCGGCTTGAACCCTTGGGTGAAGATAATGAAATGGTGAATCAAGCTCTCCATGTCGCGCATCACTTGGGGCTTGGGCGGCGGAATATATTGCGGCATATCGGCGATGATCGGCCCGGGCGGCATCTGATCGAGGCATTGCGAGATGATCCGTGCGCTCTGTCGCATCTCTTCGACACGAATCCAGTAGCGATCGTAGGTGTCGCCGTTTTTCCCGACCGGCACTTCCCAGTCCACTTTATGGTAGACGCCGTAGGGTTCGAGTTTACGCACGTCATATGCGACACCGGATCCACGCAATGCCGGACCGGTCATGCCGAAATTAATCGCGTCTTCCCCGGAGATGACGGCGACATGCTTTGTTCGTCCCAGCCAAATTCGGTTGCCGGCGAGGAGCGAATCATACTCATTCACTTTTTCAGGAAATGTTTCCAAGAACGTTTTGAGCCGGGCTACCAAATCCGGCGTGAATTCGCTGTCCACGCCGCCGATGCGGTAATAGTTCAGGGTCAGCCGAGCTCCGCAAAGCTTCTCGAACATGTCGAGCAAGATTTCCCGCTCGCGAAACGTCCAGAAGAAGACCGTCATGGCCCCGATATCCAGCGCCTGCGCACCCAGCCAGAACAGATGGCCCAGAATGCGCTGCATCTCCGCGACAATCGTGCGGATATACTCCGCTCGTTCGGGCACGCTGATACCGAGTAGTTTCTCAACGGCCCGCACATAGGCGTAGTTATTGGCCATCGCGCAGACATAATCGAGGCGATCGGTATGGGGAATAATCTGCATGTAGGCCAGGCCTTCGGCCAATTTCTCAACCCCTCGATGGAGATAGCCGAGATCCGGCGTCGCTTTGACGATTCGCTCTCCGTCCAGTTCCAGGACGACCCGCACCACTCCATGCGTGCTCGGATGCTGGGGACCCATGTTCAACAGCAGTTCTTCCCGCCGATTTGACGAAGAACCATTCGGCTCCGACAAGAACAACTTCTTCTCAGCCTCGGAGACTTCGACTTCGACCTGCTCGACCGGTGGTTCATCAAGGCGTGGGATAAAGTCGAACTGACTCCGCCACCCTCGGCCTTCCGTCGGGAAATCCTTCCGTAACGGATATCCTTCTGCATAGTCTTCCGGCAGGAGGATGCGGCGCAGGTCCGGGTGACCTGAAAACCGGATTCCCATCATGTCGTAGACTTCGCGTTCCAAGAATGTCGCTCCGCGCCAGACGCTGGTCACCGAATCGAGGGATGGGCTGTCTTCTGTGACCCGCGCTTTCAAACGAATTCGTTTGCCGTGCGGAAGCGACAGCAAGAGGTAGATGACTTCAAACCGTTGCTGATCGGCTGGATAGTCGGCGGAGCAGATATCGGTGATATGGTCAAAGCACGCCTCGGGGTCGTCGTGCAAAAAACGAGCGACCTCCAAGATCCTCGGCGCCGCGACATGAACGGTCACTTCCGATCGTGCCGTGTCGACATCGACGGAAAGCACCGCCTCCGGGAACTTTTTAAGTAAGGTTTCGGTGAGGGATTGCATAGTATTCACACTGCGAGAAGCGCGCGACTTGCCAGAAAAGTGCGAATTGTCGTCGCGCCAGTCACGCCCATCTTTCGTGTCGCGCGGGCTACTTCACGAAGACTTTTTCGCGCTGGATCTTCTCCTGTAACTTTAACAGCCCGTCCAGCAAGGCCTCCGGTCGCGGCGGGCAGCCGGGTACATAGACGTCAACCGGGACGATTTGATCCACACCCTGGACGACCGCATAACTGTTGTAATGATTGCCTGAGGTCGCGCATGATCCCATGCAGATCACGTATCGGGGTTCGGGCATCTGATCGTAAATCCGTCGAATGACCGGGGCCATTTTGCGCGAGACCGTTCCAGCGACAATCATGAGGTCCGACTGCCGGGGAGAAGCGCGAAAGACGCCGGCGCCGAAGCGGTCCAGGTCATACCGGGAGGAGACGCTTGCGATCATTTCGATGGCGCAGCAAGCCAGCCCGAAGGTCATAGGCCATAGCGCGGACTTCCGGGCCCAGTTGACGACAGCATCCAGGTTCGTCGTCACGATATTCGCGTCAAACTGGCGTTCGAGCAAACTCATGCTCTTCTCCACTTCTTTTACGGAAGAGTGATGGGCTGTCCTTCACTGCGCGCATCCACCGAGCGCCGCCCGCTGTCCATATAATATAATAATCAATCTTGCGTGCGCGGTGGGCGAGCACGAAGGATAGCCCATCGCTTTTCAATCCCACTCCAGCGCCCCTTTTTTCCAGGCGTACCAAAACCCCACCACCAGAATCGCGATGAACAGGATCATCTCCACTAATCCAACCAGCCCAAGACTGTTGAATGCAACGGCCCAGGGAAACATGAAAACGATCTCGATATCAAAAATCACGAAGAGCATGGCGATGATGTAGTACCGCATCGGGAACTGCACACGGGCATCTTGGAACAGCGGGCTTCCACTTTCATAAGGGGCGAGCTTAGCCCGATAGGGCTGGTTCGGGCGGACAAACCAGCCGATCAAGAGCGTCAGCGTCCCGAGGGCAATGCCCACACCGATAAAGATGAGGATCGGGACGTAGTTTTCCGGAACGGGGCTGTTACCCATAGAAACACCGTGACGCGTCGTTGAATATCGGAGCAATCATCTTCTTCTATCTCTCATGCGGCGGATTGCGCTGTGAGCACCGATCGAAAGAACGGCTTATACTGCAAGCCGTCGAGTTCAGGGTGCTGGATTCCCTTGTGTTGAATGAGGACCTTAAACGTGGTACCCATCCCATTCGTTCTCAACAGATGAATTGCCGAGGTGAACTCCGGGCTGTCCTGTTCCAAGTCTGCGATCATCTGTTCGACGCCCAGGCCAATGAGAAAACTCATCTGGTTCGTGAAGCCGGTGGTCTGGAGCCCTTGCTCGTCACCGGTCGCCGCCAAGCTCGAAAAATCCACATGGGCGGTCATGTCCTGCTCGCCCACACGCAGAAACGGGTCTTCGTTGATGGAGTGTCGGGAGTAACAAAGAAACGTGCCCTGTTTTCGGTCGGACCCATAGAGGTCCTGTGCCGTGTGGCCGTAATCGATGGTGAGTACGAATCCGCGATCCAGATGCTGAGCGACTTGCTTCATCCAATCCGGTGCCCGGAGATTGATTTCGGTTCGATAGCCTTCCGGCCACTCCGTACTCAACTGGTCCAAGTGATTGGCAAGGGCGCCTGAGGACAGCGGCATCAGACATTCGAGGAACCGACCGTCTCGATAATCCACCCAGAGTTCTTCGATTCCCTTTGCCGTGACCTGAATGCGGTGGACCGGGAACGAATCGATGAGTTCATTGCTGAGGACCAGCCCGGCCATGTCCTGGGAGATCAAGCTTTCAAGATTGTCCACCCATGCGAGCAGGCCTGGGCGCTCGAGCCAAGGAGCCAGGTTCCTGCGCTGCAATTCACGCATGGACGGGCTTCGGTCTATCAGGACATACCGGAGATGCTGGAAAAACGAACTATAGCGATGCGCGCATGTGGCCAGAATATGTTTCGCCAGCAAGCCTTTGCCAGGCCCCATTTCAACGATAGTAAAGGGATGGGGTTGGCCGAGTAATCGGTACATCTGCTCAGCCTGTTTAGCCAGAGCTTGTCCGAGAATAGGATGGACATCCGAACTGGTGTAAAAATCACCTCGCCGGCCGATCCGTTCGGTGGTGCCCTCCGGTGGGCGCATGTAGTAGCCGAACTGGGGATGATAGAGGGCCAACTCCATGAAACGAGCAAATGGAATCGGACCTGAGGCAGTGATTTCAGTGGCAATGGCGGCGACGAGTTCTGGATGCCCTGTGCTCACAGCAAGCCCCAATTTACCGTCATCTATGAAAAAAGCGACACCCCTAGCCTATGGGCAGCGTCTGCCCATCTCTAGGTACCGAAGGGAAAGTAGAGTAGCGTTCGGAAGTCCCTTAAGTCAAGGCAGAATCAGGGAGAATGGGTTGGCACCGTTCATAGTTTCAGATCTGTGCTGTTCCCACCAAGAGGAGTCTCGGGTCCTGCGGTGATTTGCCGGGAAACTCGGCACCCGTTCTTGCTGAAGCTTTACGGCTAGACGAAGACCAGGTGGCGTCACAACCGGACTCCTTCTGCTCCCTTCTGCTCGGCTGCGGGAACCTGGCCCCTGGCAAGCTCGACATGGTGCTTGGCCGAGTGCCACATGCCGGTAACGTCGATGCACGCCGTCATTGCGGCGCTTTGGCGCAGTCTCAAAGGCGTGCGTGGGAAAAGTTAGATGTACGCAGCGGTAGGAGACAACTCGCATCATGGCGAGTGCAGAAGGGGTAGGTTCACGCAGCCGATCCCTTCCTCACGCCCCGTGGCACTTCTTGTATTTCTTGCCGCTGCCGCAGGGGCAGGGATCATTGCGGCCGACCTTGTTCTCGGCTCGCTGGGCTGGAGCCGGCGCAGCCACCGGTTCGTCGCCGCGGTTCAAGGTGAGCTTCGGCTGTGGACGCGAGAGGATCGGTTCCGATGGAGCCGTCGGCTGGTCGCCTTCATGGCGGACGGCCTGTACATGAAACAGCCGCTCGATGGTGTCTGATTTGACCCGTTCCATCATGCCTGCGAAGAGATCAAACCCCTCACGTTTGTATTCAATCAGGGGATCTTTCTGTCCGTAGCCGCGAAGACCGATGCCGTCGCGCAGATGGTCCATCCCCAGCAGGTGATCCTTCCAATGATGATCGATGACCTGGAGCATGAACGTCTTTTCGAGAAAACGCATCAGGTCTGGGCTTAGTTCTTGTTCTTTTTTAGTGTAGGCATCCCGAACGTGAGATCGAAGGTCCTCCAACAAGGCGTCGCGCCCGACATCGCGCAACGAGTCCCCCCCGTCGTGCTTACCCTGCGTGATGTCGAGGCCGAACTGGCCCTGCATGACCTCCGTCAACCCTTTGACGTCCCACTCTTCCGGATATTGTTCAGGGGGGCAGTACACATTCAGAGTCGACTCCACCGAACCGGCCATCATGTCATGGAGATCGTTGGTCAAATTCTCTCCGCTCAGCACGGCGCGGCGGTGACGATAGATCACTTCGCGCTGCTTGTTCATGACGTCGTCGTATTCGAGCAGCTGTTTGCGGATTTCGAAGTTGTGCGCCTCCACTTTCTTTTGCGCGTTCGCGATCGCACGAGTCACCATCCCATGTTCGATGGGGACGCCTTCTTCCATGCCGAGCTTGAGCATAAGCTGTGACACCCGTTCAGAGGCGAAGATCCGCATTAGATCGTCTTCAAGCGACAGGTAGAATCGTGATGTCCCAGGATCGCCTTGGCGGCCGGCCCGCCCGCGCAACTGATTATCGATGCGGCGGCTCTCGTGCCGTTCCGTGCCCAGGATATGAAGCCCGCCGGCTGCGAGGACTTCCTGCTTGTCCTTGTCACAATCGGATCGAATGCCTTCATAAATTTCAAGCTTCCGGCTCTCCGGGATATTCTCTTCCCGATAGAGCACCTGCTTGTACATGAACTCCGGATTACCACCCAACAGAATGTCGGTGCCGCGGCCGGCCATGTTCGTGGCGATCGTCACCGCGCCTTTGCGCCCGGCTTGCGCGACGATTTCGGCTTCCCGCTCGTGCTGTTTGGCGTTGAGGACGTTGTGCTTGACGCCGTTGCGACTTAAGAGTCCGGCAAGTTTCTCGGATTTTTCGATCGAAATGGTTCCGACGAGCACCGGTTGCCCGCGCTCATGACATTCTTTGATTTCTTCGACGATCGCCGCAAACTTTTCCTTCTCCGTCCGGTACACCACGTCGGCATAATCCTGCCGGATCATTTGGCGATTGGTCGGCACGACGTTGACGTCGAGGTTATAGATCTTAGCGAACTCGGCGGCTTCGGTGTCTGCCGTGCCGGTCATGCCGCTGAGTTTCTTATACATGCGGAAATAATTCTGAAAGGTCACCGACGCGAGTGTCTGATTCTCGTTGGCAATCTTCACGCCCTCTTTGGCCTCGACGGCTTGATGGAGGCCGTCGCTCCATCGACGGCCCGGCATGAGCCGACCGGTAAACTCATCGACGATGATGACCTCGCCGTCCTTCACCACATAGTCCACGTCGCGTTTATAGAGTGTATAGGCCTGGAGGGCCTTCACCACGTGGTGCACCATGTCCATGTTGGCCGGATCGTATAGATTGTCCACGTCGAGCAGTTTTTCGACACGCGCGTTGCCGTCTTCGGTCAGTGAAGCGGTCTTGGTCTTTTCCTCGATGGTATAATCTGTTTCGGCTTTGAGTTGCGGAATGATCGCATTGATACGATAGTAGAGGTCGGTGGTCTGGTCGGTTGGGCCCGAGATGATGAGCGGCGTCCGAGCCTCGTCGATCAAAATGCTGTCGACCTCGTCCACGATAGCGAAGTTCAATTCGCGCTGGACACATTGGCGCAAATCGTTGACCACCAAGTTGTCGCGCAGATAATCGAATCCATACTCGTTATTCGTGCCGTAGGTAATGTCGGCGCGATAGGCTTCCGGCCTGGAGCAAGGGCGGAGATGTTGCAGACGTTTATCGGACGCGTCGTAAGTCGGATCGTAGATAAATGACGCGTCATGCTGAATGACCCCCGTGGAGAGCCCCAGCGCATGGTAGAGCTGCGCCATCCATTGAGCGTCCCGCTTGGCGAGATAATCGTTGACGGTGACCAGATGGACCCCTTTCCCTTCCAAGGCGTTCAAATAGATGGGCAACGTCGCCACCAGGGTTTTCCCCTCGCCGGTTTTCATCTCGGCGATGCGGCCGCGGTGGAGAATCATGCCGCCGATCAGCTGCACGTCGAAATGCCGCATGTTGAGCTTGCGGCGCGACATTTCCCGGCACACGGCAAACGCTTCGGGCAAGATGTCGTCCAGCGTCTGGCCGGCGTCAAGCCGCTTCCTGAAGTCCTGGGTCTTGTCGGCTAGAGCTTGATCCGAGAGTGGTGTCAGCCCGGACTCCAAGCTGTTGATCTGCTCCACGATCGGTCGCAGAGTCTTGATTTCGCGGTCGTTTTTACTGCCGAAGATCAGGTTGAGTACTTGCGTGACCATAGAAATGATAAATGTCGTGTTGAATGACGGTGGTATTTAAAAATAGATCGCCCAGTATACAGCATCTTTCCGATGAATCCTACTCGATCCTCCAGTGGCCTCCCCGCGGCTTGACAGACATTATTCGAGTCGCCTACTATTCAAATATGTTTCATCTGTAGCATCGGGTGCATGTTCAGCTGAGCTGAACCTTTTTTGAGAAGTGCCTGCGATGAAGTGCCCATTCCGAAAAGTTCTGTCGATTTCACTCATGCTCTGCGTTCTCGCCGTCGGCGGATTGGCTCAGGCGCAAGCTGCGGAACATGCCGGACATCATGCGCAGCATCAAGCGGCCACACACGGGACCCTGCTCTGTTCCTGGATGTGTGCCGCCGGTACGGTCCTCGACACAGAAGTTGTCTTGATTCGTGCCGAACGTAATCCCATCGCCCTTGTTTCAATCGTTCATCCCAGTGACTCTTTTTCTGAACCCCCGCGTATTTGTTCCAGCCGCGCTCCTCCATCCTTCTCCTTATAAGAAGCCTTCGTTGCGGTAGTCATGGTTGTTTTTGTCGCACGTGGCCACGCGGCGGTTTCTCACTTTGTAGGCGGTTTTTTGTAGGCGGTTTGAGGTGTTCCTGAGAGAGGGAGCCTGGGCATTATGGCAGTCGGCATTCCATATTTTTTTGCGGTCGTTGGTACAGACTCTTAAGCGGTCTTGTGCAGGGCACTAGCTACAGTCTTCGGGATGACAGGTCGTTCCAGTTGACAAAAAGTGGCTCATCGCGATTCCATGACGGTGGGTAAGGAGACGACAATGACGAGAAGGTACCATCCATCAAAACTTGGGTTGCTCGCCCTCAGCTTCACGCTCGTGGTCAGCAGTGGTCTGGTCTGGGCGATGGGGTCTCGGATCCCTGCGGTCGGGACGTCGGCCGAGGATTTTCGTCTGGTCGATTTGGAAGGCAAGTCGCAGAGCTTGGGTCAATATCGCGGGAGAGTCGTCCTGGTAAATTTTTGGGCCACCTGGTGTAAGCCCTGCACGACAGAAATGCCTGCGATGCAGGCCACGTACGACAAGCTTCGTGAAAAGGGATTTGTCGTGCTGGCGATCAACGAATTGGAAGACGAGGCCAAGGTGCGCGAACACATCAGGCAACATGGCCATACGTTTCCGGTGCTCATGGATCGAGACAACAAAGTGGCGAACCAGTTCGGGATCTTCGGTTTGCCGGTCAGCGTGTTCATCGATGAGAAGGGCGTGGTCCAAGAATACATCAAGGGCGGCCTCTTGACCGAGCAGGTGATACTGGACACCGTGGCTCGAATCCAAAAACCGGAAACTTTAAAGGCTGCATCCCTCCAGTTAGGGGAACGGTAGGACGGTTGACGTGAAACGATCCGCATTTGTGTGGGCTTTGTTGTTCTGCATCGTACTGGTGAACGGGTTCATGGCCGCCCCCAGCGTCAGCCATGCCCAGCATCATGCCGACCATCAGGCCGGCACCCACTCAACCGGTCTCTGTGCATGGCTGTGCGCGGGTGGTGTGGGGATCGAGTCGTCCACCGTTCAATTAGCATCAGCACTTCAGCTCCTTGAATGGGTCAGTATTCCTTCCTTTGATGTAGTCCTCAGTGTGGTCTTTCTCCCGTATTTCTTCCGCGGGCCTCCCGGCCTTCTTTCATAGCGTTCACAGCCGGTCAACAGACGCATTCTTAACAACCGTGTCTCGCGGCAAGACCCGATGTGCGGGTTCCGCTGTGTCACAAAACCGAAAGAGTTTGGAATCATGGTGCGCACGATCTGGTCCTGTGTCCTCGCGATCGGTGGTGTGGTCGGAATAATAGCCTCGATGCTCAGCCCCTCCCAGATTGAGGCCTCTTGCGGCTCGGTCAGTTGTTTTGTGGTGATCGGCTCACAGCAGCAAGTGCCGATGAAAGGCCTTCTGACCATCAATGCCATCTACAATTACACGCCGATGGAGGCGCCCCCCGGTGAAGGCGGACGTATCCCTTTTGCCAATCAGGGCGAGAGGACCCTCACGCTGGCCAACTTGGATGTGAATCGAATCGAGACGACGACGCGCACCGCGACACTGGACCTCAACTACGGCCTGACCGACCGTCTGGGCATCCAAGTCGCGATTCCGTACAAGCATGTGGAGTCGGATGCGCAGATCGGGGGTCTCACGCCGGTGCCCTACAGCGAGAGGGGGTTGGGTGATATTCGGACTACGCTGAAGTACAACCTGCTGCCCACTCTACGCAGCATGGTCGTGCTCGGTGTGGGCGTTGATTTTCCGACGGGCAGTTATGGTCGGTTTGCCCAGGGAAACACGCTAGCCGAATCGACCCTCCAAATCGGTCGTGGAAACTTCGGTGTGGTGCCAATGCTCTATCAGACGTATGAGCTGATTCCCCATCGAGTGAATCAGTTTGCCTCGGCGAGTTATCGGTACACGGCGAAGAACAGCGATGGCTACAAGTTCGGCGATGAAGTCAACGCAAGCCTGGGTGTCAATGTCATCCCGCTCGAACAGACTCCCTGGTTGGTGCTGACTCAGCAGTTCAATTTCCGATGGATGCAGAACGACGCGATGGACGCATCACTGTTTCTGTTCAATCCTGGCGGAGCCCCCATTCTGCTCGATCCAGCGATCAAGTTTCGGGCGATACCCACGACCGGCTCGACCTATGTGGCCTATTCGCCGGGCATTATGTTCAATGTCTTTAACTTCGCCTCGGCCTATTTCATCGCACAAATCCCTATTCATCGGGACTTCAACGGTAATCTGGAACAGCAGATCAGCTATATCTTTGGAGTGACCAAGTCGTTCCAATTGTTTGGCGGATCCTCGTAGGGTGCCGGCGGGAACAATGGGATCGAATCGGACATGTTGACGAAGACGCGACAACAAGTTTCTCGGATGCTGACCGGCTGCTGCGCAGTACTCTGGCTGACCGGATCTCTGTCAGTCGCCCAGGGGAATCTGACGACACAATGGGCGGGGACACACTGCCCACAAGGACAGACGCAGAACAGTCAACACAGCCCGAATCATTGCGCGTGGCACTGTGGCGGTCTCGATATCCAGGGCGGCGCCGGACGAGGCGAAATCTCCGCCGATATTCACGTGAGCCGTGTCTGGAGTCTCGGTGTCATTCTCCGACAGGAGTCTGCTCCTGACGGCGAATTTCCGCCTCGCGGCCCACCGCGAGGCGGTCTTCAGATCGCATAGCGCATATTCACTCAGGGAGCCGGGTGTGCTCCATACATACGAAGACATTCATTTACGAGGAAGGAACGGTTCATGGAAGCTCTAAAGAAACGAAACTATGCATCGTGTGTCACAACGGGGGCGTTAGGACTCGCGCTGATCAGCCTC
>JBKKBQ010000239.1:0-4406 GCA_046714015.1 Nitrospira sp. | reverse complement strand
GGAGAGGAATCGCTCACCATGACGTAGATGATTGGAAAACATGGCCGAGGAAAGACCCTGGGGGACATCATTTTGCATCTGAATCGCATCATCGATCGCCTGAAAGGTCATGACATACAGAATCGGCGCAAAGGTTTCGCGCTGCACGACGGGCCAGTGGTTCTGTGCCCGCACGATCGTGGGCTCGACAAAAAAACCAGCCCGACTCAGGACGCGGCCACCCCAGAGAATCTGGCCGCCCTCCTTCTTAATCTCGTCCAGCGCCGCGCGATAGCCCTCCACCGCCACCTGGTCGATGAGCGGCCCCATGAGCACATCTTTTTCGAGAGGATTGCCGATCTGCACTTGGGCATAGACTTTCACGAGTCTGCCGACAAGCTCCTCACACCGCGATTCATGGACAATGAGACGTCTGGTCGTCGTGCATCGTTGGCCCGCGGTCCCGACGGCACCGAACACAATCGCACGTACAGCCATGTCCAGGTCGGCGGTCTCATCAACGATGACGGCATTGTTGCCGCTGAGTTCGAGCAGCGTGCGGCCCAATCGTTGGCCAACAGCGGCGGCGACTCGGCGCCCGACCGGCACGGAACCCGTGAACGAAATAAGCGGCAACCGAGAATCCTGCACCATGTTGTCCGCCAGGGACGGTTGGTCGGTGATGAAGAGTGAAAAGATTCCCGCATAGCCCTGTTGCTGCATGACACGATTACAAATCTGCTGCACTGCGACGGCGCAAAGCGGCGCTTTCGGTGACGGTTTCCAGATGACCGTGTCGCCGGCGATGGCAGCCACAAATGCATTCCAGGCCCACACGGCAACAGGAAAATTGAACGCAGTGATGACGCCGACCGGTCCTAACGGATGCCACTGTTCGCTCATCCGGTGGGCAGATCGCTCGGACTGCATCGTGAGGCCGTAGAGCATCCGGGATTGACCGACGGCGAAATCCGCCATGTCGATCATCTCCTGCACTTCACCATCGCCCTCTGCCTTGATCTTGCCGACTTCCAGTGACACGAGCGTGCCCAATTGATCCTTCTTCTCACGAAGGGCTTGGCCGATGAGCCGAATGATCTCGCCACGCTTCGGTGCCGGAACGATCCGCCAGGTGCGGAACGCCTCAACTGATTCTTTCACGATCCGTTGGTAATCATCGGATGAACTGGGATAAACGCCGGCGATTTGTTCCCCGGTTGAAGGATTGATCGAGGGGAGGAGGGATCCATCATTACGGCCGGACCACCAGCTTGCGCCGGTGCTCCCACCGGAATTCACGGCTTGGATGCCCAGGTCTCTCAGCGCAGTGTGATTCGTGCTCATCGGAAGCAGGCTCCAAAATCATTGTCCAAGAAATCTTTCAGTAAGACAGTTTCCTGAGTAACGAATCCATGGTACGCCGATGGATGGGTCAACACAAGATCCATGACACAGCAGATGCTGGACGCGGTCGTCACTTGGATCGCCGACCAAAGTTTGCTCTTGATACATTGCGGATAAATCTTCTTCACGTAATTTTCTTCGAAGAACCCGTCCTCGTTTCGCCCGGTGACCGAGGCATAGACCAAGACGACGTCCTGCAGGGTCTGAGGAACGGCCTGTTCGAGGACACGCTTCAGGGTCTCTCGGTCTTCGTTGAGTTTGAGGTCTTTCATCAATAGGGAAATCTTTTCACAGTGGCCGGGGTAGCGGAGAGTCTTGTAGTTCATGGTTCCGACTTTCCCCGCATAGCTGTCGGCCAAGGTACCCAACCCTCCGGACGTATTAAAGGCTTCATACAGCAGCCCGTCTAGTTCGATCGTTTCGTACCCCTCGAGCGGTTGCAGCGGGACTTTCACACCTTGTTCAATCCCGTAACAGACATTGCCGTACTCGTTAATCAGTCCATCGGTGGACCAGGTGAGCGAATATTTGAGAGCATTACTGGGATGGACCGGCAGGGCACCCACCCGCATCTTGACCGTATCCAGCGTGTCGAAGTGGGTCATTAGTTCGTGCGCAACGATGCTGATGAAACCAGGCGCGAGACCGCATTGCGGCATGAAGGTATGCCTTGCGCCTGCGCTCAAGACCTTGATCTGGCTCGTCACGTCGATATCTTCCGTCAAGTCGAAGTAGTGCAGCTGATGGGTCAGGGCCAGTCGGGCAACGGTCGGATTACAGAAATAGGGCAGGCTCGAGAGAACGGCGTCGAATCGATGCGCCGAAAGATAGGTGCCGACGGCATCCGGATGACGTACATCCAGTAGACAGGGGGTGACCCGTTCCAACCCGAGCTCTTCGACCAGATGCTTCGGCGCCTCCAAGGTCATGTCGCCCAGATGGACCTCGTACTGGCCACGTTGATTAAGCAGGCAGGCGATCAGGGACCCGATCTTGCCGGCACCGAGGACGAGCACGCGATGCATCATGAGGCATTATACTCCACCGCCGAATTCTGGCTACTGGCTTTGAGAAATGGCGCACCAGACCGTCCGATCGTCAATGCTGATCGAGAGAATCGATGAGATACTGCAGACGCTTGGTTGGCTCCAATGTGGTGTGACTGTACCGGCACCGAGGAATATCGGCTTGCAGTCTACGTAGGAGCGTCGTCATCTTCATCGTGCTGGGCACGTCGCAGATCCAGACGTGCATGCCGGACTCCAGCTCATCGAAATGGCGCAGGACACGAAAACTGGGCTGCTCCATAAAGTAGGCCGAAAGAAAGCCATTGATGGCCGCCACGACCCAGGGATGTTCCTTAATATAGCGGTAGCTCAGCCGCAGCTCCGTCATCGCAACTTGCTCTTCGGATTCCATCATCGCACTCTATCAATTCCGGACAGGAGGCCGCCAGTGGCTTAATGGATGGAATGTCTATTTATTATCGAGGTGGACCGGAAGGTGCAGCGGACGGTGACGTGAGTGGCCCGCCGAACTGAGCGGAGCGAAAGGATTCGTGCCACGACAACAATTGCCAGATACCGTTGCGGCGTTCGAGCACCCCGGTTTCCCGCATCGGCAACACGGTCCGTTTCAATTCTGGTCCGTCAGCCACATAGCGGATATAGTCGAGCTCCATCGCATACCAAGCCAAGTCTCCCTTCGTCCAGACCGTCAGCTCATTGATCGGAATCTCAAGTTTCTGAGAATTGACGAATTCCTCTCGCATTCCCTCCTCAAGCTCTGTCCAGCCGATGTACTTACGGCCGGCGACCGCGTAACTGATGATATCGGAATCGTGTGCCATCAGCCGTGAAAGCGTCGGCAGGTCTTTTTCGGCGTTGGCGCGCACCATTCGGCGGATGGCCGACTCTGGATCGGAGGGTTCCGACGCGATGGCGACGGTCGGGACACTGATGAACAGTATCAGGACACACCACGCAAACAGTCTGAGGCAGATCATAGGCGACTCCCTTTCATCACCAAGCTCGAAGAATCGGATCAGCGGTCCCATCGATACCGACAAGAAAGGTCATGACCCTCAACAGGCCGAGCGCTCCGAGGGGGCTACTTCCACGACAGAATCGTGCCCGGCGAGGTACTCGGTAACCGAGAGGCCATGAAGGGGAAGTATGACCGTGCCTTTCGTGATGAGCAAGAGAATGAGGGCCACGAAGTTAATGCTGAGTCGGAGGCCGGGCAGGGGAGGTAAGGTGAATCGGTCATCCACCCACCTCACTCCAATAGTAGTCGCCAGAAGCACATTCGGGATCTCCAGCATCTCGGCACACCGCTCACCGACAGGCAGGGCCACCACTTGTCGGCTCATCATGTCATTTTTCATGCACCGGGTTTCACCTTTAATGACTCGGCTCGTGCATCAAGCACTATCCCGGGAATGATGGGATCGAGAATGAGCCCCATTGCCGCTGCAACTCCACAGGCACTAAGCATCACGGTCGCATTGCGCATAGGCACCCCTCCCTCCAGGTGAAATGCATCGCGGAATTGTACTTGTTCCAGGCAGACTGGTCTATGGCGAGGCGAATGCGTGTCGATCCATCAAAGCATCGTACGTCTATCTCGGCACCTTGTGGCTAGCGGAAAAGTAATGACGGCTGATATTGTTCCGCGATTTGCCCCCCTTGACCTGTTAATTCTCTCAGGCGTAGGCTATCAATATGACTTCTCGACCGCCTCATCTTGGAGGTGGTGATCATGGTTCTCCGTGGAGCTAAGTACCAACGGTCTGGGCCTGCCGGGTGTAGGTTTCTTACCAGACGGCCCCTCTCCTCGTATCGTGCCACGTTCGTGCAAAGACGGTGTAATGCCGTCTGTCTGCAAGGAAGCCGGATTACACACAGATCAGTGCCGGCAATCTCACAAAGGACTCGCGTCGTATGGCGCGAGAAGGTGACTTATGTCATGGCCTTATTGGGGAATCGTCATCGGGCTTACAGCCATGGTGATCATGGTGATTG
>JBKKBQ010000238.1:0-4977 GCA_046714015.1 Nitrospira sp. | reverse complement strand
ATCCAACTCAGCCGGCGACTCCCGGAGCTCCTGGCAAGGGAAACCAAGGCTCATGTGGTCGTCTTGACGACGATGCCGGGCGGTTTGGCTGGAACTGCGACCTACCTCGACATGCTTCGCTATAATGTGCTCCAATTGGCCGGTGCGTTGGAAGCCGCCTCGTAGTTGTTCTCCCATGCCGCCGGAAGGAGCTTCGGATTCCGTGTCTGATCCCCGCGAGCCGATCATCCGTTTCGACCATGCCTCCTTCGGATTTCCCGGTCTCATTGCGCTCAAAGACATCACGTTGGCTATTTACGACGGTGAGTTCGTCGGGGTCATCGGTCCGAACGGATCGGGCAAGACGACGCTCTGTCGCGCCGTGCTGGGGCTTCTCGCTCCTGTAGAGGGACATCTGCACATCTTCGACTGTGCCTGCGATGAACTCCGCTGCCACCATCGCGCTCAAATCGGCTATCTTCCGCAGAAGGGGGTGGTCGATCGGAATTTTCCTGTGACGGTCTTCGAAACAGTGATGATGGGTCGTTACGGAGCGCTGGGCCTGTTCAAGCGTCCAGGAAAGAAGGATCATGACATCGCACTGGAAGCCCTGGCTCAGGTCGGAATGGATTCACATAGGGATAATGCCCTCGGGCAGCTGTCCGGCGGCCAGCAACAGCGTGTCTTCATCGCGCGAGCCTTGGCCCAGCAACCCAAGGTCCTGATATTGGATGAACCGACAACCGGCCTGGATATCACCACCCAACACAATGTCATTGAGCTGGTTCAGCACCTTCACGATGAACTCAAATTGACTGTCCTCCTGATTACTCACGACATTAATATGGTCCGCTCACGGGTGGATCGATTGGTGCTTCTCAAGACCAGACTCTTTGCCGCCGCCCCCCCTGCGGAGGTGCTCAAGCCTGAGATTCTTCACCAGGTGTACGGCAAAGACCTTGTGATCACTGAGAAAGATCTCGTCATCGTCGAAGATTACCACCATCACCACTAGATTGAGGCTATGCTCGATCTCCTCGCTTACGATTTCATGCAACGCTCTCTCCTCGCCGCAGCGATGGTCGGCGGGCTCTGTTCGGTCATCGGCGTGTTCGTCGTGTTGCGGGGACTGGCGTTCGTCGGCGCCGGGACGTCGCATGCCGCATTTGCGGGCGTGACACTCGGCTACTTGATGGGATGGCCGCCGTTGTTGCTGGCCATTGTGTTCGGCCTTGCGACAGTCTGGATTACCGGCTGGGTCGAAGAACGTGGCAGGATGAAGCTGGATGTCTCGATCGGCATTCTCTATACCACGACCATGGCGCTGGCTATTCTCTTTATCGGGCTGATGAAAACCTACAATGCCGAGGTGTACGGATACTTATTCGGCAGCGTGCTTTCGGTCACGCCTGATGAGCTAAGCATCATCGGAGCGTTAAGCGTTCTCGTATTGGGCCTCCTTCTGCTGTTTGCAAAAGAACTCTATTTCATCGCCTTTGACCAAGAGATGGCTGAAGCGTCCGGCGTACCGGCACGGCAGATATTTTTCCTCCTCCTGACGTTGGTCGCCTTGACGGTGGTGGTCTCACTGAAAACCGTCGGAGCGATCTTGGTATTTGCCATGATCCTGATTCCGGCCTCGACCGCCTACCAACTCACCCATAGCCTCGCAGCACTGACCCTGTATTCCGCAACGATCGGAGTATTCACCTCAATAGCGGGCGTCCTGATTTCCGCGCTTTTGGACGTCCCCTCAGGACCGGCCATCGTGCTCTTAGCGACCACCATATTTTTTATCTCGGTCTTCCTCTCGCCAAAACGTGTGCGGCGCGCGCGGCTCGTTCATTCCCATTAGGAACCTTGCTCCATTGCTCCCAGAAGGTTATGCTTACCAGCATGGCTCGCGGTGCACAAACGATGCAGAAACGTGCGATTGTAAGAGCCTGTGATGACCGTGGTATATCCCGTCTGTACGAGAGGAGGAGACTCATGCGTAGGCAGTCGTTCACGGTAGGATTACTCGGAGTAGGGCTCGCTGTTCTCACCACCCTGTCTCCACTTCCCACCCCTATTCTGGCGGAAGAGTTCGGCGGGATTGAACGAGGCACTTGGGTGGTAGGCTTTCGGGCCGGATTTGCACCACTGACCCAACAACTCTCCGAAAACACCTCAACCTCGATTGGACCACTGGTCAATTTTCAAGGCCTGTATAGCCTCAACACCTGGCTTTTGGTCGGCATGATGCTCGAATGGGAACGACACGGAGTCAGCCTTGAGCAACCTGACATTGACCTGGGACATCAAGACACGGTCTCGGTCCTTCCAACGGTAGAACTGCGTCCCGTAAAACTCGGCCAGATCACTCCGTACGTGAACATGAGCTTCGGCGTGAACATCAATAGTTTCGGTGAAGATACGGCTATTCGCATTAGTCCCAGCAACACCTTTGCTTGGCGACTAGGCTGGGGGGCCGATTACAGGCTCAATGAACGGTTCGCGCTCAATGCAGAATGGGCCTACAAGCGCAACGATGGCCATGCGACGGTGAACGGACTCCGGAATGATGATTGGAATGCCTCATCCTTCGGCTTTCTCTTCGGCGGAAAGATGTTCTTCTGATCTTCATTCCTTCGCAGAGATAATGATCACCCCTTCTACTCCTACGGTAGGAGGGGGTGGTCACGGATGTGGATCGGTCTTTTACTCAAGACGATCATGTTTGCTCCGACTCCACACCATGCCTGTCTGTTCCTTTGCGCTGAAGCCTAGTTTTTCATAAAAACCCGGCCGTCTGGTACAGAGCCAAAAGAGCTCCACCCGTTCGAGGCGTGGATGATTGAGGATGCGTCGGACGATCTCGGTTCCCACGCCTTTTCCCTGATACGCTCGGTCGACGATCACATCCCAGATCGTTGCACGATAGATAAAGTCGGTGAGGACTCGGCCGAACCCGATGAGACGATCCCCATCCCAAGCACAGATGGTCAGGTCGGTATGGCTGAGCATTTCCTTCGCATGACCGAGAGATCGGTTCTTGGCCCATGGGGCTTGGTGAAACAGCCCAAGGAGTTGAGACGCGTCAGGGGGTTCGTTATGGGAGTAAGTGACAACGGACTTGAGGGTTGGAGGCATCTTATACTAGAGTATCCCCCGAATGGTCTTGGAGTGTACGAGGAAACCGATGTCAACGCAAGTCCGAACCTGCCCAAAGTGTTTCCAACTCATGTGGTTAAAACCAGATGAGTACGAAGTGCTCGACGATGAAACCGTTCGAGCGAAGTGCCCACACTGTGGGAGTGCTGCTCGCTTCAAACTCGTCACCGCTGGAGCGAACGCGTTGGGTCCCAAGATGGGACACTGACCGCTTCGCTGAGTTATGAGTGCTGAGTTGTGAGTGCTGAGGTTGGGCCTCTCTTCGGACAACTAAGAACTAAGCACTCAGAACTCAAAACTGTGAATTACACCCTCCTCCCGCGCCATCTAATTCCGGCTGATTTCCTGGAAGAACCCTGTGCAATGCGGTGCGGTATTCCTTGAGGCGCTTGTCATCGGCTCGCCCAATCTCAATTTCTTTATCCCGCTGCATTCGTTCCACGTGATCTAATGCCGAGAGAAGCGGTTGAACGGCCCCGAGGAGGTTCCCGATTTCAAACGCCTCCAGCGATGACACCCAGGATTCGTTCAGCGCCTTATATGGGGTCCCGGCACTTTGGCTTCGAACACGTGAGACGATGGTTTCATAACTCTCGACTGCCTCGAAAGGCGGTTTCACTCCCGAGGGCACGGCGCTCAAGTGGACAATGGGCGGAAGTTTGGCAGCATAGGACTTGATGTGAGACGTTAATCCTCCCACGGCATCAAGCACTTCGGCGGTCAGCATGCATCCTCAGCAACGTGTATGTCGGTGACTGGTCCACGCGGCTTCTTCTCCGTAGGGATGATGCGCTGCTCAAGCGCCTGCATCACCTTCTCCATGTCGCCGGGTGCCGCCCTCGTGAAGTCCTCCGCCTTGCCCGTCGCTGGATGTGTAAAGCCGAGGGTTCTGGCATGGAGCATCACCCGAGGAATCTCTACGTCGTCGATCGTACAGACCTTTCGCCCGCCGTACGTGTGATCCCCCAGAATGGGATGGCCCAATGACGTGAGGTGAACTCGAAGCTGGTGAGTTCGGCCCGTTCGCGGATAGAGCAGCACATGGGCAGCCAGTTTTCCATGTCGGCGATCGACCACGTACTCCGTAGCGGATTGCCTCGGACTCGTGGTCCTTGCGGAGAATTTTTTCCGATCTTTGATATCCCGACCGATAGCCAGCTCGATCAAGCCACGACCTTTTTTGGGAACCCCCCAGATCAAGGCTTCATAGACCCGAGTGATGGTATGGTGTTTGAACTGGGCAGCGAGGTGGCGGTGAGCCTGATCGGTCTTGGCAATCACCATCACTCCGGAGGTTTCCTTGTCCAGTCGATGGACAAGGCCGGGCCGCTCTTTCCCCCCGATGGTGGAAATCGTACCACCCGACGTTTGGAAATGGTGCAGCAGTGCGTTGACAAGCGTTCCGGTCCAATTCCCCGGGGCAGGATGAACGACGATCCCGGGCGGTTTGTTCAACACCAGAAGAGAATCGTCTTCGAACAGGACGTCCAATGGAATCGCCTCTCCCTTTATCGAGAGGGGTTCCGGTTTCGGCACGTCCATGGTGATCCTATCGCCGGGTTTGATCTTGTGGCTCGCTTTTACCACCTGATCGTTGATGCGGATGCGCCCCAGCTCGATCAGACGTTGCAACGCCGACCGCGAGATGTCTCGTTCTCGATTGACGAGGAAGATATCCAGCCGTTTGGGCTGTTCTCCGGCAGTAACAACGAATTCAGTGATCATGGATACGACCGAAGCTACTAAAGAGCCTTCATCAAATGCAATGGACGATTCCCGGCGGTTTGCTTCTTTCGTAACGGAAGACCATATTATCCGAGTAGACCGGTCCGCGCAGCCCTAAGT
>JBKKBQ010000237.1:0-4586 GCA_046714015.1 Nitrospira sp. | reverse complement strand
CCTTCAACAAGTACTTTTCGTTTAAGACCTTCATTTCGAGATCGGGCGACAGGCGTGATGCAAACTCGACGACCCGGTAATCGAGGAATGGGAACCGACATTCAACGGAATGAGCCATTGACATCCGGTCACCCTGCGACGACAAGATATCCCCCGGCAGCAGATAGGCAGCTTCGAGGTACTGCGATTGTGAGAAGCTGTCCCACTGGCGAAAGCGGACGGGCAGTTCCGCTTCGAGATGCCCCATCGCATTGCAGTGCTTGAGCTGTTCCCTAGTGTCTTTCGAAAAGAACATCTTGAGTCTGGACGTCATATCCCAACGAGGCAGATGCGAGAAAAATGGACTGGCCAGATCGGCCTTCCGGACATGGAAGAAGGCACGCAAGTAAGCGTCGGGTTGTGATTGTAAGTTCTTCATGTAGGGATACAGCCGCCTCAGAAGGATCGGACGGAGTTTCGACTCCGGATCCTTGGCCCAGAACCGACGGATCTTGGCCTCTTTGAAAATGTCGTACCCACCCAAGACTTCATCGGACCCTTCGCCGGTGAGGACGACTTTATACCCCTGCTCTCGCACAAACTTGGACAGCAGAAACATCGGCGCAGGGGCTGTTCTTAGCACCGGTTTTTCCGCATGCCATATAACCTCAGGAAACACCCGGCCGATGTCCTGCGACGAACAACATACGCCCCGGTGCTCCGTCTCGAGAAACTCGCGGGCCTCGTTCTGGAAGCTACTCTCGTCGAACTCTTTGTCCTCAAACGCCACGGAAAAGGTTCTCAGATGAGTCGTTCCAAGTTTCTTCACTAAAGCTGCAATCACCGTGGAATCCAGCCCACCGCTCAGATAAGCTCCAACAGGCACATCCGACCGCAATCGAATGCGGGTTGCATCAAGCAAGAGATCGAGTAACCGCTCGCGGGCCTCTTCTTCGTGTTCTACTCCCAGCGAAGAATTGTAATCCAGTTCCCAGTAGGATTGAATGCGCACCTCGCCCCGCTCAAGCACCAAAGAGTGGCCAGGAGGAAGCTCTGAGATTCCTGAAAAAATCGTTCGAGGCGATAGAGTCACCCAAAAAGTGAACAGCTCGTCAAGCGCCTCCAAATCAATAGCCCGCCGCACTGAGGGGACGGCCAATAACGACTTGATTTCAGATCCAAAAAGAAACCCGTCCCTGGTCTTAGAATAGAAGAGCGGGCGGACACCCAGCCGATCACGAGATAGGAACAATCTCTGATGCTTGGAATCCCAGATAGCAAAGGCCCACTGCCCGTTCAGGTCCTTGACGCAATCCTCACCCTTCTCTTCATACAAATGGACTATGACCTCTGTATCAGACTGAGTATGAAACCGATGTCCTTTCTTGATGAGGTCATTCCGTAATTCGACGTAGTTGAAAATCTCTCCATTGAAGGTGATCCAGACGGTCTTATCCTCGTTACACATCGGCTGATTTCCCCCGCCAAGGTCAAGGATGCTCAGCCTTGCATGGGCAATCCCAACCGAACCGTCCACATGAAATCCTGAATAATCAGGTCCACGATGATTCACCATAGCAATCATACGCCGGAGTATCCGGCTGTCGCAGGGCACGCTATTCTGTGTCACGAATCCAGCTATTCCGCACATAAAGTTAGACAACAGGTTGAGGGAACCACTCCGTGTCGCATACTGCTCAGACTTTGTATTGCGTGAAGCATGAAACTGCTTCAGATGAGCAGGCGATTGGACAAGCTACCGCATGTTATGCATGCAGTGGCCAGAAATTTTAGATCTCCTCGAACCTATCTCAAAATTGCTTGAGGAGCATGGTGCTGCAAGCAAGTTGGGCAAAGCCGATGAAACTTGCGGCGTAGTACTCCCAATTTACGGGGAGACGTCCCTTCCACTGGAACCAGCCCACAATCGCTCAACCAGCCAGCGACGCTGGTAGCGCCGGAGATGACGACTGTCCTGAGTTTGGAACGACGAGATTTACACCGTCCCGCTGATGCACAGCACTCTCCACAACGCCGCCCAGATTATCCTTCATGGCACAAAGCGCCCTGATTCCGTCCACAGCCTGTTGTATCGGGACAAACTTGAAGTCGGTGACCAATCGACGCAAGCGAGCCTCTGTCTTATGTAAATTGACATAGTGACGAAATCGTGAAAGTAGGGACCCTACCATCCTCGGCTGCTCAGGATCGAGCTCCCAAGGATGCATATATATGATGAGCGGATGGCCTTGACTGGCAATGCGACACAGGAAGCGGCGAAAAAGCCTGTATGGATACAATCGAAAATACCCGCCCCCAGCAACCGGAACCCGAACCGGTCCAACCTTCAGAGTAGATGGTGGCACCTCCCATAAATCACCTGCCTCCGTTTTCTGAATATGGCACCATGGATTAGCGCCGGGCATGCCATAGCGGTCATGCCGAACAGGGAAAATACTTGAATCATACAGATACCCTTCCTCAACCAAGATCGGCAGGGCCCACTGAGTTCTTGCCGTAATCGAAAAAGACGGCGCCCGATAACCAAATACTCTCTCTCCCGTCAAATCTTCCAAAATGCGTTTTGACCGCCTGACGTCGTCCCGAAACTCACTGTCTGTCTGATTGGTGATCAACTCATGTCCGTAACCGTGCGACGCAATTTCATGCCCCTGTTTCGCCAACTCTTTGACCAACCCCGGATATCGTTCCGCCACCCATCCTAGAATAAAAAATGTGGCCTTTGTCTCAAAACGCGCCAGAAGCTCCGCAAGCCTAAGCGTATTCTGCTCCACGCGACTTTCGAGTCGATCCCATTGTTGCCTTCTGGCATCGGACCAAAAAGCCGAGACCTGAAAATGCTCTTCCACATCAAAAGAGAGGACATGTCGTACGCTCGTCTCTTGACTCTGCTGGTTAGAGGCCATTACTGCGCCCCTTCCCCGAGACACATCACTCGTATCGTATGCGCTAAAATTCTCATATCAATCCCGAAAGACAACCGCTTGACGTAGTAGAGATCATATTGCAACTTCATATGGGCGTCATCTGCAGAAGCGGCATAGCGAAATTTGACCTGGGCCCATCCCGTGATGCCGGGTCGTACCGTGTGCCTTAAATCATAATAGGGAATAATTGTTCGCAAGTTCTGCACAAATACCGGCCGTTCCGGACGAGGCCCGACAAGACTCATCTCTCCTCTTAACACGTTGACCAGCTGCGGAAACTCATCGACACGGGTCTTTCGCAGCCACCACCCAATGCGAGAGATGCGCGGATCGCCCGCTTGAGCCCATTGAGGCCCTGACTTTTCCGCGTCTTGCCGCATTGATCGAAACTTCCAGATCAGAAAGGGTTGCCCGCGCAACCCGACACGGGCCTGACGATAAATGACCGGTCCCGGCGAATCGACCTTAATCAGCAACGCAACGAGCATGAATAGGGGCGAAAGCATCAGCAGCCCGCCGGCTGAAACTAGTATATCAACGAACTGCTTCATGACACGGGAGACCATCCCCTGCTTGAAACCCTTCGCAAAAACCAGGGCGCTTGGACGAAGCGAATCGATCGAGAGGCGGCCTGAGACTTCTTCGAACAATTGATGTCCGTCAAGAACCTCTATTCCCATAGCCTTCAAATCAAGCAGCCGTTCAACCGGTAGTGCCGAGCGACGATCTTCAAGACAGGCTACGATGGTACTTACTCTCTGTTCTTCTACCACCTGTCCTAACTGCTCATAAGTGCCGACCACGCCAGGTATATCTGGATTCTCCTCAACTCGCTCATTTTCTCCTGCAATCGCCCCAACAATTTCCACCAGGCCTAGGCGTTGTGACCGTACGACTCGACAGAGCTCCCCGGCAAACTTACCCGCCCCCAAGATGAGTATCCGCCTCCTGATATTCAGTGTGTCCCACGTCGGATACACTTTCTCCGTGAAACGGCACAGCTCCAGCCCCTGATCAACTGCAGCTTCTTTATTCACCATTTCGTCAGTTCTTACCAGCATAAGGCGTCTCGTACATAAAGTAGGGGGAAAATTCCATTTCTACCTTGGTCAAGACAACTCCAATCGCATCGCTATCGACGCTGAGCTGTTTCACCGCCTTGCGTACCATCTCCTGACTCGTGACGCCGGCTCGTACTACAAGGATTACCTGATCCGCCAGACTACTGAGGACATTGACGTCCGCAAGCGTCAATACAGGCGGCCCATCTAAAATCACATGGTCATAGCGAGTCCTTAGCTCTGGCAAGATCTGTTTTACATACTGAATCCCAGAAATACTGGTCGGCCTAATCTCAGCATCCCCGCAGGGCAAAATCGAAAGTGGGATACCGTCATAGGGATGAATACAATTCTCAAGAATGTCCCTCCCCTGCATCGCCTCACTGAGGCCTGGCTCGACCGGACTCTCCATGTATTCATGCACCATCGGGCGCTTGAAATCGCAATCGATCAAGAGGGTAGATTTCTTCAGATCATGGGCTAGAACATAAGCAAGATTGACGGCCGTGGTTGTTTTGCCCTCCCCCATGATGCTGCTGGCCACAAGGGTGCCCACATTCTTATTCTCAGCCGTCATCAACAGCAGTCGTGTCGACGC
>JBKKBQ010000236.1:0-7595 GCA_046714015.1 Nitrospira sp. | reverse complement strand
GCCCGTCCGCAAACGTGACGCTCATTATTCTTCGCGTCCCGCACCTCGCTGCGCCCTTGCCCGTGGAACGGCGCGTCTTGGCGCGCCAGGGTGGGCGGGTGAAAACGAAAGCCTTTTTGCGCATCCTATATGGCGGTTCAGCATCGTCTCACACCTCGATATCCGTGACGGCTACAGAGGTCAGAATGAGTTTTTCCGCACTCTGCTGGAAGCCTCCGGTGGAACCGGAGGCTTCTGTCCTGTTTTTTCAACTAGGTCGTGAGGTCCGTGGCTATGATTGGGCGATGCTTGGTTGAGAGGCAAAGGAGCCGGGCGTGGAAACGGCCAAACCCCGTGCGTGCGATTTATAGAAGCTGAATAGCCACGCGGTCGCAGCGGTCATGAGAAGAATGAGGCTGATTCCTCCTAGGCTGGCGGCAGGACCGATGTTGTCGGCAGCCCATCCAAAGCCCGCCATACCGGCCATGGATGACGCCATGCCTCCGGTGGCAAAGCTCGTAAAGACTCGACCGAGGAGATGTGTCGGCGTCAGTTCTTGAAGCATCGTCCACACCAAAGGAGTAAACATGGCCGTGCTCCCTCCGATCACCGCGATCAGGGCACCGGCAGCCACAGGAGCGTCGAGGAACCCCAGCGCCGCCACCGCAATACCGCCGACCGCCAAGGCACCGGACATGAACCGCAGACGCCAGGGCACATCTCCCTGCGCAATGGAGGTGAGGCCGAGCGAAGCAAGCAACATACCGACTCCCAGCGCGGACCACAGCCACCCGAGTTGGATCGGCCCCACACCCAGCACGTCCTTCGCAAAGACGGGCAGCAGAAAGATGAAAGCACTGATGCCGACACTATAGAGAGTGGCCGTTAACATGAGGAGCGTGACGGTCTTCTGTTCCACGAACACGAAGCGTAAACCGGCCAGCAAGTCGCCTGTGATGCCTTCCGTCAAACCTTTGCTCGCCGCACTCAAACGACCAAGTGATTCATGCATCCGAATCGGAAACAGACAAAGCGCAGAGATAAAGAATGTTGCTGCGTCGGCATAGAGCACGTTTTGCGCTCCGATGAGCGCAATACCGAGGCCGCTCACGGCAGGCCCCACAAGAAGCCCTACATTGGTCGTCGTTTGCAGCAACGCATTGGCAGCGATGAGCTTTTCTTTGGGCACAATGAGAGGAACCGCGGAGGTCAAGGCCGGCCCAAAGATGGTGGAGAAGATTGCGGTGGCAAACACGAGGAAGTAGAGCCGGTCGAGAGTCAGCCCCCCTATGGCATAGAGCACCGGAATGAGGAGGACCATTAGGGTTCGGAGAAGATCCACCCCGATCATGACTGGTTTCTTTCGAACGCGATCCAGATAGACACCGATCAGCGGCCCCAGCAGCAACGGCGGCAGGGTTTGCAGCAGTCCGACCACGGTCATCTTAAGCGCCGACCCGGTCATCTCGTACACAAACCACAGCAACGCCACCTTGTTGAGGCTGTCGCCGATTTGCGAAATCGTCTGGCCGGCGAATAAGAAGCCGAAGTCTCTGGTTTTGACTAACTCCCAGCCTCGAGCACGGCTCGGAGCCGAACCTGTCACTTGCGAACTAGCGGGTGCGTCAGACATGTCGGCCTCGCCCAAGAATCTTATGCTGCTCGGAAGCGAACGCGTGCGTGGCTTGAACCCCTCCGTCTTCGAGAAGACGTTCATACAGCGCCACATAGTCACGGGCCATCCGATCCGCGGTAAACCGCTCGTCAAAGGCAGCCCGGCAGCTCTGCCGATCGATGAGAGAAACCTGTCCGACTGCGTCCACCATGTCGGACACCGTCTCGCAAATAAAGCCGGTCACGCGGTGATCGATGATTTCAGGAATCGATCCACGTCGGTAGGCCAACACCGGAGTTCCACAGGCCAGGGCTTCGATCAATACCAATCCGAATGGCTCCGGCCAATCGTAGGGGCACACCAATGCCATCGCATTGCCGATAAACTCATCTTTCTCGGCATCGGTAATCTCTCCGACGAATTCAATCAGGGGATGGTTGAGCAACGGTTCAATCTCGGCTTCGAAGTAGTTCTGGTCGGCCGGATCGACTTTTGCCGCAATCCGCAGGGGAAGACCGGACCGTTTCGCGATTTCGATCGCTTGGTCGGGACGCTTTTCAGGGGAGATCCGACCCAAGAAGGCCAGATACCCTTGAGCCTGGGGATGAAACGTGTACAGGGTACGAGGGAGCCCATGGTGGACAGTCGCCGCCCAATTGGCCCAAGGCAACGGTTTGCGCTGGGCGTCCGAAATGGACACCAAGGGCATCTCGGGAAACTCACGGAAGACCGGCTCCAATTCGGGAAGATCCTGACGACCGTGGAGAGTCGTCACAACCGGAATGGTATTCCTCCGTGCCAGCGGAAATCCGATGAAATCCAGGTGTGAATGAATAATGTCGAAGCCCCTTGCCGCTCCAAGCGCCCGTTCCTGAAGCATCATCATCGGGGCGTCCCGGTTGAAGATGCCGGTATTCAATCGCAACGCCTGTGGGCAGATGGCTTCAAGCCGCGCGGTGGTCTCTGAATCACCGCTGGCGAACAGCGTGACGTCATGCCCCAGGGCAACCAACTCCTCTGTAATGTAGGAAACGATTCGCTCGGTCCCCCCATACAGTTTGGGTGGAACACTCTCCCACAACGGGGCCACTTGTGCGATTCTCATGCGTCTTCCTTTCTCTATCCATTTGTTGCAGTTCGACTGCCTGTGTGTGTTGTATGGGACGGGTGAATGCAATTCCCTATTGAAGCACTCGGAAATAAACCATTGGTGACATATTGCGATTCACTTGGCTAGCTAGGTACTGGGTTGTTCCCTTGTTCATGAATTTCATGCTACTCACTCACCTCGCTCGGCTCAACGGACAAAACTTCTCTTACCGGACCGGAATATGTCCAGTCGAGGACGCTTGACTGGACATGGAGTCTCATGATGGGCACGCATTCAGGAATGCAACGTCGCACAGCCGCCTTGACGCGATCTAACACGATGTGCCGACTAACGACCATACCCATCCTCTTTCCCTCTCCAGATGAAACAGGCCACTCCCCCTGCTCGTGTGGATTACGCGACGTCTCGAGTGCGAAGCGGTGTTGCGGGTAAGAATTTTCTCCCGAGCAATCCTCCCTACTGACTCATCCTTGCCGCTTTGACGATTTTTTCTCCTCTGATCTGCTCCAAGAAGCGATCAGGCGGGACTGGCGGGGGACCAATCCGTACTTCCTGCCAACCTTCGCTAACGGCTCCTTTGTGACCCTTCATGTCGTGAACCCATGTGTCGATGCTTTCCTGGCTTGTTCCATCACTGAAGGTCACCCAGAACAGAAACGGTGTCTGCTGACTGGCCTGGAGGCTGTCAGCCATTTTCAAGAGACGCTCAGGACTTGGATCGACGGCTTTCGATGCACTCGCAACAGCCGTCTGCAACTTGGTCTTCAACGCGTGGTTGTGCTCTTCCAACCCGGTGACTTCCTTTGACAATCGGTCATTGTCTGCGGTGAGGCTCTTGATCGCGGCTTCAAGCTGTTCCTGCTCAACCCGTCCTTTGCTCGCAAGGTGTCGCGTCGTGCGGTCGACCTCACGACCGACTGCTTCCAGCCGTTTCTCAAGCTCCTCCTTCACCTCTGTTTTGACCTCTTCCTTGGCCATCACGACACTCGACACCACAGAGTCCTGGGTCGATGACAGTTTGGCTATGGCTTGATGGAGCTGCCCCACACCATTCTGTTGGAACTCCAGGGCCTCTCCCATCTTCGCCTGCATCTCCGCAAGTTTTTCCAACTGTTGTCCAAGTCTTGCCATTTCTTCCTGCGGAGCCGCAGGGAGCGCCGCTGTTTGGACGACCGGAGACGGAGTGCGCTCCGGAGTCATCCATGTGGTCATGCGGTCAGCGACCAATCCCACAACAGCAATCGCGAGTAGCGCTTGTGTGAAGGCGACCGTTCTCATTCCATAGGCATAGGCGCTCGCTGTATCTGAACGGCGGGCGACCAATTTGTCGGCAGCCTCACCGAGGTGTTTCCAGACTCGATTCCAGAAACTCGGTGCCGGGATGAACAGCGCGCTGAGCGTACCCCCGTGTGCCGTGTTGTGAACACAGAGCTCGATCGTATCGGACGAAAGCCGGAGGCGGTTCGTCCGGAACCCACATTCAGGAGCAGCGAGGCCCCCTAGGAGAGTTCCGTCTTCAGTGCGAAGCTGCACCGTCTCGATGTGCTCGAGGCTTTGCACATGCAACGTCGCCTCGATCCCCGCGCCTTCAAGTTCCCCGACTCGCCGCTCATTGACATAAACCTGTATGGGATCAGCCTCGCCACGAATCGATCGGCCGGACCGGGTGCTTAACGATTCAAGGAGTTGGGACCGATATGTTTCCACATCCTTTTCGTGACCCATAAAAACCTCCTACCTTATTTCTATCTTCTTTCTATCCTCGTACGCCCATGTAGGTTTCCGCTACGGTCGCACGTGCAATTCCAGACGCGGTTTTTCGCCGGTCGACGACCCGTTGGATCCCAATCCCCAGGCGGTTTGCATACAGTCCAAACACAGCGCTAAGTGCCAAATCCGGTAATCGCAGCCATAGCCTTGAGTAAACATCTCCCCCCATTGAGATCGTGAGAGACACGGGTAGTGGTCCGGCTCACTTTTTCGGTAATGCGCCTGGGCGACTCGGATGAGCCGCTCAGCCTCGCTGTTGAATCGTTGTCGCTGGCGCTGCTGCTGAGCGCCAAGCTCTGCTAGCTCTGACTTCGTCAATCCTATTTCATCCATCGTGCGCTGCCAGCCACTCTCGCGCCATCGTCGAAAATTTTTATAGATGCGCTGGCTCTCTAAGCCATTGAGTCCGGTCACGGTGATCACATCCCCCGCACCCCATCCATAGGAGTGGTGATACAGCGCAATCAGCGCGTCCCGACTGACGACCGCCCGCGCAACAAGCCCATCGAGAAATCGACCGAGCGGCCTCAATAAGTCCGGATGATAACAAAACGGTTCCGGCCTGCTGTGCTGCTTGGCCACCAATGAGTCGAACAGAAACAACGGCCGGCATGGCACTTCGGTGCGTCCACAGACCAGAAACCGCTCGAGATATTCAGACCCCCAGCGCAACGCAAATTTTTCATGTTCGATATCGTCGTTCCATTGGCCGGTTTCCCGTAAGAACCGTTTCGTATAACCCGTCGCCCGGTCCAAGAGCATTGGTATGGCTTGCGAGACGACCTGATCAAACTCATCGGATGTCGATACCACCTCTTCCAGGCGGCTCGCCGTTGGCGTACGGTCGGACATCGCTTGGCTCATACTGAGCGTAGGTTGCATTCTCGTCAGGCTCATTATGCCTCCATCGACCGCCGGGGAACATTGGACAAATACTCTCACTCGCCCGCTTGTTTTGTCCGTTGCTCCGATCGTCTCAACCCTGGTAGAAGTTTCCGACCACAGATTTTCCAGCCCTCACTCGACCAGGCAACGGTAATCCAACCATACGCCTTACTGCAATGCCCTCTTTCTACTCATGGAGGAAGGGCTGCTTTAACTGACAACTCGGTCTGACTTTATTTCGTGTCCCTTACCGCAAGGACGACCAGACGAACACCTTGTCGGTCGTCCGAGTCATCACTGACAAAGAAACCAGTCCTTCGGAAAAACTATTTCCGCCTATCTACAGTCTCTTGGAGCAGGCTGGACTCGGCTCAACAGCCAACAGGGGCACCCCTTTCCAAACGCTATTAATTAACCAGAATGGGGTGAGTAAATGCTAGTGGGGTAAGGGCATCGATTCCTTCGCCTTAAGAGGCGAGGAACTCCCACTCGCCTAGAACAACGTGTAGATGAATGGCGCAACCGCGGACCCTTGCGTGAGAACGATCAGCGATCCCAACAGCAGCAACACCACGAGGATCGGCAACAGCCAGAACTTCTTCCGCTCTTTCATGAAGGCCCACAATTCGGTCAGAAACTCTCCCATACTTACCCCTTAACCCTAGAATTGATTGCGCATATGCTGACGCGGCCTACGGGCTCGTAAGACGCGATAGCTGTCGGTATCTTGTGCGAAGGCTCGATGCATGGAATCTTTCCCCATCAGCCGCATCACAAGCCCCATTGGGGTGATGAGGAGATAATAAATGATTCCGAGGATGATCCGCGTGTTGATCGCGCCAAGCACATGGCCGACCTTCATCCAACCATGGTGAACCTGTTTCAAACTCTTGGGGACAACCGCCCCCAGGACGATCAAAAGGCCGCCGACAATCATGGCCCAAAGGCGAGGCGACTCACTGCGAAACACGAAGGGCCAGAGCCCAATCACCGTAACCACCCCTCCAACGACAAAACCGAACTGTCGCAGTTCCTTCGGCGTAGGTTGTGGGGGCTGTTGTTGATTCATTCCATGCTCTCTAATCGAGCTCGAATTCTTTTTGCCAGTTCGTGTCGTTGACTAACGGCTTTTGCTGCGTTTTGTACAGGACACAGTTTTCCATCACCAACACATCCATTTCAGTCCGCATGAAGCACCGGAACGCATCCTCCGGCGTACACACGATCGGCTCTCCACGAACATTAAAAGACGTATTGACCAGAATGGCGCAGCCCGTCTGGGCTTCAAACGCCCTGAGCAACCGATAATACTGCGGATTGGTCTCCTCATGCACGGTCTGAATCCTGGCTGAATAATCCAGATGAGTGACGGCGGGAATATCGGATCGTGGAACGTTCAACAGATCGATCCCCCAGAGACCGGTCTGTTCGGCAGGCACCGGGACCCGTCGCTTCTCCAGCACCGGCGCCACCAGCAGCATGTAGGGGCTATCCGTGTTCATCTGAAAATAATCCGACACCCGTTCCCGCAAGACCGAAGGGGCAAACGGCCGGAATGACTCGCGATATTTGATCTTGAGGTTCATCACCGACTGCATCTTGGTATTTCGGGCATCGCCGAGGATGCTTCGACCGCCGAGCGCCCGGGGGCCGAACTCCATCCGGCCCTGCAGCCATCCGACGACCTTCCCCTCCGCCAGATCTTTGGCCACGCGATCGACGAGCAGCTCGTCGTCGAGGATTTCATACGGAGCCTCGACCTGTTTGAGAAATTGTTCAATCTCAGCATTGGTCTGTTTCGGCCCCAGATAACTCCCCTTCATCCGATCAACGCCCGTCGTGAGCCTGGGCTGATCATCATACTGGTGCCAAGCAGTCAGCGCCGCACCCACCGCTCCACCCGCATCCCCTGCCGCCGGCTGAATCCAGATGCCCTTGAAGGGCCCCTCTCGTAAGATCCGCCCGTTTCCCACACAGTTGAGCGCCACTCCGCCGGCCATGCAAAGATACTCAGCCCCGGTCTCATGGTGCAGGGTCCTCGTCACACGGAGCATCACTTCTTCGGTTACTTCTTGGATCGAACGGGCCAGGTCCATCTCCCGATGCGTCAATTTACTTTCAGGCTTCCGCGGGGGCCCGCCGAATGCCTCATCGAATTTACTCCCTGTCATGGTCAATCCGGTGCAGTAGTTGAAGTAATCCATGTTCAAGCGGAACGTCCCGTCTGGTTTGAGA
>JBKKBQ010000235.1:0-5603 GCA_046714015.1 Nitrospira sp. | reverse complement strand
ACGAGCAACATCGGTAGGTTGAGGACAATGAACCACCAGCGAGAGTCGGAGCAGGCGAGGAATATAGGAATGGTTTTCAGCGTGGGCGCACATGATCTGGGATGCCGGGCGCATCGAGAGGCCATCGTCACCTCCAGGGTACAAAGCCAGTTCGCCAGGGGAGGAGAGAGAAAAATGTTTGAAGGGATCCATGAGCAATAGTCACGCCGAGTGATAGTTTCTGAAAGGCCTTGCGACAACTGACACGCTCCAGTTAGGATCGAACGCGATATCCTATTGCTGAGGAAAGGATTTTTGTCGATGGCGGTTGGCCCCACGAATAGCAGTATTGAGCAGCTTCTTCATGAGCGGATTCTAATTCTCGACGGGGCCATGGGGACGATGATCCAGCAGCACAAGCTGGATGAAGCATCGTTCCGCGGCGAGCGGTTCAAGGATTGGAAGAAAGATCTCAAAGGCCACAACGATCTCTTGAATCTCACGCAGCCTTCGATCATCGAAGACATTCATCGGCAATATCTGGAAGCCGGGGCCGATATCGTTGAAACCAATACGTTCAATTCTCAGTCGATCTCGCTTGCGGACTATCACATGGGGTCTCTTGGCTATGAATTGTCCAAGGCGGGCGCGGAGTGCGCTAGACGGGCAGTGGAGAAGGTTCGAGCGGCACGACCGGGGCGACAGTGTTTTGTAGCCGGAGCGATCGGACCGACCACCAAGACGTCATCGATTTCAACAGATGTCAACAACCCCGCGGCCCGTGGGACTGTCTATGAAGAACTCGTTGCTGCCTATGGCGAACAGGTACGGGGACTTCTGGACGGCGGGGCCGATCTTCTGCTCGTGGAAACGATCTTTGACACGTTGAATGCAAAGGCCGCATTCTTTGCGATCCAACAGGCGTTTGCCTCCGGCGCGCGGCTGGTTCCAATCATGGCGTCGGTGACGTTTATCCAAGCCGGGAGCAATCGAGGCGTTACGGGACAGACAGTTGAGGCATTCTGGAATTCCATTTCCCATGTGCCGCTTTTAAGTGTGGGGATGAATTGCGCCCTCGGTCCGAAAGAGATGCGTCCGTTGATCGAAGAATTATCACAGATCGCACCGATCCACATCAGCGCCCATCCCAACGCCGGCCTGCCGAATCCATTGTTACCGACGGGATTCCCGGAAACGCCTGAATCGTTGGCGCCGCAACTGCGCGAATGGGCCGAAAGCGGTTGGTTGAATATCGTCGGCGGTTGTTGCGGCACGACGCCGGCCCATATCAAGCGCCTTGCCGAAGCCGTGCGTGGCGTCAAGCCGCATGCCTTCTCGAAAGTCGAACCGTACACCAGGTTGAGTGGTCTTGAAGCCGTCACCATCAGGCCCGATTCGAATTTCGTCAATATCGGTGAACGAACGAACGTGACCGGTTCGCCTGCCTTCGCAAAGCTGATTCTGGCCGGTGACTATGAGGCAGCACTGTCGGTGGCGCGACAGCAAGTCGACGGCGGTGCCCAGATCGTCGATGTGAACATGGATGAGGGGATGCTCGATTCCAAGGCTGCCATGGAGAAGTTCCTCCGTCTGGTCGCGTCGGAGCCGGATATCTGCAAGGTACCGATTATGGTCGATAGCTCCAAGTGGGAGGTGTTGGAGACCGGCCTGAAAAATATCCAAGGCAAAGCGGTTGTGAACAGTGTCAGTTTAAAAGAAGGCGAGCAGAAGTTCATCGACCAGGCGACCCTCATCCATCGCTATGGTGCTGCCGTCGTCGTGATGGCGTTCGATGAAAAGGGCCAGGCCGACACGCTGGAGCGGAAGAAGGAGGTCTGCGCACGTTCGTACAAGATCCTCACGGAGCAAGTCGGTTTTCCTCCGCACGATATCATCTTCGACCCCAACGTACTGACTGTCGCAACGGGGATTGAGGAGCACAACAACTACGCCGTCAATTTCATCGAGGCGACGCGCTGGATCAAACAGAATTTGCCGGGCGCGAAGGTCAGCGGGGGGATCAGCAACATCTCCTTTTCCTTCCGTGGCAACAACGTGGTGCGGGAAGCGATGCATGCTGCCTTTCTCTATCATGCGATCAAGGCAGGTTTGGACATGGGCATCGTCAACGCCGGCCAGTTAGCGGTGTATGAGGAGGTTCCGAAAGACTTGCTCGAACTTGTCGAGGACGTGTTGCTGAATCGTAGACCCGATGCGACCGAGCGTCTGGTGAATTTTGCCGAGACGGTGAAGGCGAGGGGAAAAGCGGCTATCAAGGACGATGAGTGGCGCCAGGGGACGGTTGAGGAGCGGCTCTCTCATGCGCTCGTCAAGGGCATCACGGACTATATCGATCAGGACACCGAGGAGGCGCGTCAGAAATACCCAAAGCCTCTGGAAGTGATCGAAGGACCATTGATGGCCGGCATGAACATCGTCGGCGATCTGTTCGGATCAGGCAAGATGTTCTTGCCGCAGGTCGTGAAGAGCGCCCGCGTGATGAAGAAGGCGGTGGCCTATCTCATGCCCTACATGGAAGAAGAGAAGAAGCGGTCCGGCAATTTCCAGGCGCAAGGGAAGGTCTTGCTTGCGACCGTGAAGGGCGATGTGCACGACATCGGGAAAAATATCGTCGGCGTCGTGCTTGGTTGTAACAACTATGAAGTCATCGATCTCGGGGTGATGGTGCCCTGTGAGAAGATTCTCGCCGCTGCTCGAGAGAACAACGCCGACATCATCGGCCTGAGCGGACTGATCACACCGTCACTTGACGAGATGGTGCATGTGGCCAAGGAGATGACACGCGAGGGATTCGACGTGCCGCTCTTAATTGGAGGGGCAACAACGAGTAAGGCCCACACGGCGGTGAAGATTGCCCCATCCTATCAGTCTGGGGTGGTCCATGTATTGGATGCCTCACGTGCAGTCGGTGTGGTGGGTAGCCTCGTGAGCCAGGCGCAGAAACAAGGGTTCGTGAAACAAGTGAAGGACGATTACGAGCGCATGAGACAATCGCATCAGAACCGGGGAGCAAAGCCACTTCTGTCGATCGCCAAGGCGCGGGCCAATCGGTTCATGTCCGACTGGGCGAACGTCGACATTCCCGTGCCGGCGGCGTTGGACGTTCGGACCATCGCCGATCAACCGTTGGTCGAGCTGATTCCCTACATCGACTGGTCGCCCTTCTTCCACACGTGGGAATTAAAAGGGCGCTATCCGACGATCTTCGAGGATCGAACCGTTGGACCAAAAGCCAAGGATCTCTATGACGATGCCCGACGTCTCCTCGACGAGATCGTCCGAGAGCGACAGCTCAACGCCAGGGGAGTCTATGGGTTCTTCCCAGCCTCGAGTGTTGGCGATGATATTGAGCTCTATCAGGATCGGTCTCAGAAGACCGTACTCACCACGATTCATCATCTGCGACAGCAATCGGAGAAGCCGGTGGGGCAGCCTAATCTTTCGCTGGCCGATTTCGTTGCACCAAAGGAATCAGGTCGGCAGGATTACATCGGGGCGTTCGCTGTGACGACCGGTGTTGGGCTCGACGAATTGTGCAAGCGGTTCGATCGGGACCATGATGACTACAATTCGATTATGGCCAAGGCGCTGGCGGACCGGCTGGCCGAAGCCTTTGCCGAATGTCTCCACAAGCGAATCAGAGAAGAGTGGGGATATGGCAAACATGAACAGCTGACGAACGACGATCTGATTCGTGAGCGATACCGCGGGATTCGTCCGGCACCTGGGTATCCGGCTTGCCCGGACCATACGGAAAAGCGGTTGCTGTTTGATCTCTTGTCGGCAGAACAGAACACCGGTATCACCCTGACCGAAAGTTATGCCATGTGGCCTGCAGCAGCCGTGAGCGGATTCTATTTCGCACATCCGGACGCGAAGTATTTCGCGGTAGGAAAAATCGGGAAAGATCAAGTCGAAGACTATGCCAGTCGCAAGGGGATGGATCTTCGCACCGTCGAGCGCTGGCTCTCGCCGAATCTGAATTACGAACCTGAATAATGTTTGTTTGAGACCAGTAGCCGCCGCACTTTCTCTTCAATCCTATCGCGGTGCGGCGAGCAGCGGGTTTTTCCGCCACGGTGCTGTTACTTGCTGAAACTGGAACGGGCAGAGGAGTAGTTGCACGCGCGCTGCATCGGTGGAAGCCCACGGTGAGGTTGGGACTAACGGTTGGATAGATGGGATGGAAGCCTATACAACTGATTTCAGCAGATCGCCCTCTAATTCCACTAAGGCGCTGCGCAGGGCATTCACGAGTTGTCTGTACCGTTCTTCCGCCCACGCATTAAAGGACTCAGCATCCGAGAACACGAGGTCCCATGCCTTGGCTGCTTCCAGCATCAAGAGCTGCTGCGGCTTGTTGTGTCCGGGAAACAAGACGACGAGGACGGCGGAGTTCCCGGTGAGACTGATGTCGGTGAAGATGTGCAGCAGGGAGGCGGAGGGGAGCAGGACTTCCCGCGAAGCGGCTTCGAGGATCGGCTGATAGAGGCGATGCAGTAGTTGCGCTGTGACCTCGTGCGGGTGACAGGGGGTCAGGAGACGAGGATTCGGTTTTTCTCCGAATAAGTTCTCCGTCAGATAGGTGGCCGCCTCCCATGTCGGCATGGTGCCTGAGGCAACCAGGGATTCGCAGAGGTAGGCGATCCAGTTTCGGTTCCGGAGACGTTTGCGAACCGTCGTCAAATGTTTCGCCATGCTCGGCAATCCCTTCTCTCTCAGGTCTCGGTGCTCAGGATCGAATCAGAGTTGTTTGGGTTGATTGAGACTGTTGATAATATGAAATTGAGATCAGCACACGCTTGGTTCACACACCTAAAAACATCGTAGCATCTCAGAGGATAGTGAAAAAGCTCGTCCAGCTATGCCGCAGCGAGCGAAAGGCCGAGGAGGTACATGCCAAGCTTCGCTTGAACCGCTCGCTTCGATCACAGGCGAGCGGATAGTACCTTGTTTTTCGCCTTCTAGTCGTTGAGGCCTTGAACGATGCGAGAACGACGCTGGAGGACTTTTGCAACATTTTCAGGTTTAAAAAGTATATCGGTGGCACAACAGTCGGTCAACGAATTGCCGACAATCGAGCCGACGCGCGCTGTCAGCTGATGAATAGCTTACGGTTCGCGGAATGTTTTGGAGTTCACGCGGTCTGCGTATTGAGCGTGGATGCGTGCCACTTCATCCGTCGATGCGACGAAGACATCCAGCAGCTCCGGGTCGAAGTGCTCACTGCGGTGTTTGAGCATGAGGTCGATCGCATGACTAAGTTCGAAGGCCGGCTTGTAGACCCGTTGAGTGGTGAGTGCGTCAAACGCGTCGGCAATCGCGGCAATGCGGCCTTCGATGGGAATGGCCTCGCCTTGCAATTTTCTGGGATACCCCGTGCCGTCGAAGCGCTCATGGTGAGTATAGGCGATCACGGCCGCGACTTTCAGCAGCTCCGCATCCGACCCGCTGAGGATCTTGTACCCAATTTCGGCGTGTTGCGCGATCACCCCGAATTCCTCCTGGGTGAACTTGCCGGGTTTCAGCAACACATGATCCGGGGTGCCGATCTTACCGATGTCGTGCATGGGGCTGGCCGTGCGGATCAAGTCGCATCGTTC